>CAZZKY010000097.1:0-1684 GCA_964654765.1 uncultured bacterium
GTTTCTTTTTTAATTGAGAAGTATGGGAATCGATTTTTAGAGAGGGTCTTTTCAAAAGTCGAGTGTGATTACTGCAGTGCGAGAAAAGACCCTCATATTTGTTTTGCAGGGAAGTTTGCAGCCAAAGAGGCAGTGATAAAGGCTATGGCCCTTAAGAATGTAAGTCTGAAAAATATTGAAATTTTGAATTCAGAAGGAACTCCTTTTGTCAGAGTTAATGGAAAAATTGTGCGAGGCTCTTCGATAAGTGTATCCCATGAAAGGGATTTTGCAATTGCTGTTTGCGCCTTTGTTAAGGAGGTATGAAATGGAAAAAATCATTATAGCCCTCGGTGGAAATGCACTCAGAAGAAAGGGAGAACCTTTTACCATAGAACATCAGTATTTAAATGCATCAAAGGTCATAAAACCGGTAGTTGCCCTTGCAGAAGAAGGCTACAAGATTTGCATTACACACGGAAATGGTCCACAGGTTGGAGTAGAATTTTTCAGAAATATCTTCTCAAGGCATAAGTTCCCTCCTTACCCCCTTGATGCCCTCAATGCTGAGACTCAAGGATGGATTGGGTATATTATTTCAAAAGCAATTAGAAAACAACTGCGAGAAGATAATATTGACAAAGAAGTCGTTGCTGTAGTTACTCAAGTAGTAGTTGATAAAAATGATCCCGCTTTTAAAAATCCCACTAAACCGATTGGTGATTTCTTTACGAAGGAAGAGGCTGAAGAGTTGATGAAAAATTTTGGGTGGGTAATGAAGGAGGACGCGGGAAGAGGTTATAGAGTGGTTGTCCCATCCCCAAAGCCACTTAAAACCGTAGAAGCTCCGATAATCTCTAAGCTTGTTGATGAAGGTGTGATAGTTATTGCTTCGGGTGGAGGTGGGATACCTGTAATTGAAGAGGATGGTATTTTAAAAGGGGTTGAAGCGGTAATAGATAAGGATAGGGCTTCAGCCCTTTTAGGGAGAGAGATAAAGGCTGATCTTTTCATGATTTTAACGGAAGTGGATTATGTTTATATTAACTTTGGAAAACCTGATGCAAAGCCACTGAAAGAGGTTAAGGTTGATGAACTTAGAAAATATTACGAAGAAGGTCAATTTCCTGAAGGATCGATGGGGCCGAAGATTGAGGCTGCCTTTGATTTTCTTGAGAATGGCGGTAGAAAGGTCATTATAACTTCTATTGAAAGGGCACATGATGCCCTTTACAATGGTTATGGGACCCACATTTATAAATGAAAAGGCATAATTTTAATTTATAGCAGCACGCTTTTTGGAAGTTGAAAATTTTAGTTGTAAACTTAATGCAAGAGTCTGTAGGAGAGGATGGATTTATTTAATTTGTCCTTTAAAGACCCCGGTGTTGAGAGGAAATTTTGCGAAGAATATGCAAGAACATCTTTGCCAATTGTCAGGTTTGCCCTCCTTTTTGGTATTTTCCTTTATTCAATCTTTGCTTTACTTGACGCTGTAATAGTGGGCACCTTGAAAACGGTAATCTGGATGATAAGGTTTGAGTTCTTCGTTCCCATTGCTTTCACCTTATTTCTTTTGACTTTTTTAAAACCCTTTCACAAGCATTTACAAACCATATCTTCTCTTGCCGCACTGATTGGTGGTTTTGGTATTCTTGCAATGCTTGCAATTATAAAACCTCCTTCAATGTATTTATACTCTCAG
>CAZZKY010000098.1:0-2697 GCA_964654765.1 uncultured bacterium
CTACTTGAAAAACTCAAGGAAATTGAGAGGAACATAGGGCGAAAAGACTCGGGCAAATGGAGAGAAAGGATTATTGACATTGACATAATTTTTTACGATGACCTCATTGTAGACAGCCCAAATCTCAAAATTCCTCATCCCGAAATGCAGTTTAGAGAATTTGTCTTGAGGCCCTTGAGTGAGATCGAGCCCCAAAAGAAACACCCCCTCTTGAAGAAAAGCGTTGAAGAACTTCTGCGGGAGCTTCCATCCATACCCTACGTAGATTCAATAAAAGCTCCTCCGGGAGAATTTTACATAGCGGTTTTAAAGGATAAGGTCTATGAAACCTCTTTTAGAGAACTCAAGGGGCGAAGGGAAAAGAATCCCTTACTTGAAAAATTGAAGAGGGCCTTTGAACGGTATTTTAACGGTGAAAAAGAGAACTTTTCAGAGTTTGAATTGAATCTGGAAAGGGTCACCCCCTTCCAGAGAAGGGTTTACACCTATCTAAGAGAAAGCGTGACCTACGGTAAAACCATAACCTACGGAGAATTGGCAGAAAAGGTTGGGATTAAAGGAGGGGCACGAGCTATTGGCAGTGCCATGGCCAAAAACCCCTTTCCCATAATCGTACCCTGTCACAGGGTTTTAAAAAGTGGAAACCAAATAGGAGGTTTTGGCGGTGGAGAGGAATGGAAAAAATATCTACTACATCTTGAAGGCGTTACTTTTTAGCCTTCCTCTCTTTATTTCTGCTTGTGCACCAAGAACAACCAAAGGGTCAGATTTAAGAGTTTCCATTAAACCCATATCTTGCGAATTGGCAAATATTGAACTCAAGAAGATCGACTTTCTTTACCAGCTTTCGGTCATAAACAAGGGTAATCAGGACATTCAGATTAATAAGATGACATACGAATTTTACATAAACGACGAAAAGGTCTCCGAAGGCGATTACCTAAGTGCTCCAGTCAAGATAAGGGCAAAGAACACAAGAAACCTGCAAAAATTCATTCCAGTCCCTGAAGAGCTCCAGTCGAGCAAGGTAAAAACCGCTATAAGGGAAAGAAAGGGAATATACACTTTAAAAATCAAAGCAGTGATATCTTCTATATCAGAGGAGACCAGAGAGATTGACGAGGTTGTGAAGCTAAAAATCAAGTGATTTAAAAAGTGCTTTTCACAAAAGAAAGAGAGTCCCACCAATTTAAACTCACAAGACCTGTACTTCTTATAGTGGACCTCCAGAGCTACTTTTGCCACCCTGAGAGTCCTGCTTACCTTCCCGGTGTTGAAAAAATTCTGCCAAAGGTAGAAAAATTGATCAAATCCTTTAAAATGAAAGGCCTTCCCATTTTCCAGACTATCCACAGGAGAAACTCGCTCCTTATGGAGAAGTGGTGGCGTGCACAGGTTAAACCGGAACAAACAAAGCCCGTTTTTGAGGACCATACTATAATTACCATAAAAAAGGATACTTACGATGCTTTTTACAACACGGGCCTTGAAGAGGCCCTAAAATCGTTGGAAATCGAACAAATTCTAATTGCGGGCGTGAGAACCCACCTCTGCGTTGAAACCACCGCCAGGAGCGCCTTCGTGAGGGGATTTGAGGTTGTTATTCCTATTGATGCGGTATTTGAAAAGGACGAATGGCGGCACTTCTCATCCCTTAAAAATCTTGGCCATGGGTTTGCCTATCTGTGTGAAGTGGAGGAAATCCTGTGCGCGTTGGAATCGTTGGGGCAGGACCGGCCGGGATAGCGGCAGCGGTTTTTCTAACAAGATACGGCTTTGAAGTGGTGGTCTTTGAAAAGGAAGAGGTGGGCGGGCTTATTAGAAATGCTTATCGGGTGGTAAATATTCCCTATCTTTTGCCCCTTTCGGGCGAGGAGATCGTTGAGATATTAAAGAGAAAAGTAGAGGAATTCAATGTGAAAATCGAAAAAGCAGAGATCACCGAGGTTGGCGGAACAGAATTGAAGGATAAAAACGGCAACACTTACAAATTCGATTTGGTCCTTTTAGCAACAGGAACAAAGCCAAAGAGAATTCCCGAGTTTGAAGTTGACCGTAGGGTGGTCTATGAGTTTTCAAAAATTCCTATGGAAACCAAAAAGCTGGCCATTTACGGCGGTGGTGATGTTGCCTTTGACGGTGCTCTAAAGGCTCTAAATAATGGCATAAAAGAGGTGACAATTTTTGTGAGAAGCAGAAACATCAAGGCCGTTCCAGAACTTTACAAGGAAGCGGTAGAAAAAGGCATTAAAATAAAACTGGAAGAGCCTATCCTTTGCTTAGACGCGGGCAAGACCTTAAAAATAACCACATCCAAAGGTGAATATTTTACTGATTCGCTCCTTATAGCCATTGGAAGGGAGCCAGAAATACCAATAATAAAGGACAACAAAGGGGTTTCCATCGTGGGGGATGCCGCATTAAATAGAAGGCAGATGTCCATCGCCGTTGCCCACAGCATTGAAACCTGTATGAACATTGTAAAGGAGTACAAAGGATGAAAATACTTCACGTTCAGGGAAAGGAAGAGGTTGCAACAGTCTACTTGGGACTTACGGAGAAAGGAAACAGAGTAGAGTTCGTCGAATCAAGGCCCGACCCGAGTGGAATATCAGAAAAATGGGTAATCATCGTATCCACTCTCAAGGGCTGTCCCGTAAGGTGCACTATGTGTGATGCGGGGCACTTCTACGAGGG
>CAZZKY010000099.1:0-20511 GCA_964654765.1 uncultured bacterium
AGGGCTGCAAGGGCTTCTTCCTCCGAGAAAAATCCCCTTAAATACCTTAAAACATAACCAAAGGCAACTATGTTAAGTAAGAATCCTGAATTGAATTTTTCGTAGCACAACCGTGTAAAAGGAACCCTCTCAAATTTAAACCGAGAAGCGAGTTCTGCTTGATCTTCCTCAATCAAAACTATCTCATCAACAATCACAATGCTACCCTCTTTAGCGGATTTCAAATAATAACTGAGGGATTCAGAAGTGAGGGCAAGAAGGATATCTGAGTACTCCACGTAAGGGAAAGCCACCCAATCCTTACTTAACACTACGTCGGCGGAAGTAATGCCACCTCTAACCTGGGCTCCGTAATACGAGCCTTGAGTCGCATAGTTTCCAGCTCTAACTGCTGCGTCCGCCGTCAGAACGCCAAGCAAAATTACACCTTGTCCACCTGTTCCAGCATATCTAACCTGTAAAGTTTCCATTCTAAAATTCCCCTATTGTAATTTTGTTCTTAATTTCCTCCAAATTACTGATATTTTTTATGTTTACAGAATTTTTTTTCAGGTAGTCAAGATATTCGTATGGGTCCTGGGAAATGTTCCTTCTGCCAAAATGAGTGGGGCATGTACTAATTGCCTGCACAAATGAAAAGCCAGGAGTTATAACAGCCTTTTTTATAGCATTTACCAATTGCGGGAAATGGGCAACTGTATATCTTGCAACGTAACTCGCACCCGCAGCTTTCACAACCGAAGCCACATCAAAGGAGGGTTCAATATGGCCCTTTCTCGATGTGGTCGTCTTCGCCCCTTGAGGAGTCGTTGGTGAATATTGGCCACCAGTCATACCGTAATTATTATTGTCAGCCATAATGCAGGTAATATCTAAGTTTCTTCTTGCCGCATGAATAAGATGATTTCCCCCAATAGATGCGAGGTCACCATCCCCTCCAACAACAATAACAGTCAAATCCGGCCTTGCCAATTTAACACCCGTAGCAAAGGCAAGAGCCCGACCGTGGGTCGTATGTATGGAATCGGCTTTAATATACGGGCTTGGTATCCAGCCAGAACACCCAATACCCGAGACAAAAACCACCTTCTCTCTCTCCAGCTCTAACTCTGTTAGTGCTTTGACTATAGCCTTTAAAACAATCCCATGCCCACAACCTGCACAAAAGGCAGTGGGAAAGAAGTCTGTTCGGATCCAATCCATGTAGTTTTTCATATATGGGCCTCCACTTCTCTAACTATCCTTTCTGGAGTGATAATGTTAGTTCCAAGTTCACATATAGAGACAACATCTGAATCCACCAATCTTTCTAACTCCCTGAGCAAATGCCCCGCATTCATTTCAGGAACAAAAATCTTTTTCACACCACTAAGTCTCTCCCTCACATACTTTTCCCACATGGGCCAGATAACCTTGAACCTGAAAAATCCCACTTTAACTCCTTTTTCTCTAAGTCTTTTTACTGCTTCAAACCCGCTCCTTGCTGAGATTCCATAGGATGCAATTACGATTTCAGCATCTTCAATAAATTCCTCGTGCGATTCGAAAATATCAGAAACGTTGTTTTGAATCTTTCCTATAAGGTGTTTAACGATCTTTCGGTGAATTTCAGGGTCCTGCGTTACTCGTTTTCCCCATTCGGTGTGAGTAGATCCAGTAATTAATAGTGATTTCCCATCACCAATAAGTGGCATTGGACCTGCATCCCTCTCGTCAAAACTAAAGGGCGGAGCATCGGGATCGTGCTCCCGATCGAACACATCAATTTCCTCAGGATAAACCACAGGTTCTCTCAAATGTGCAATTGCTTCATCTGTCAAAATTATTACAGGAACCCTGTATCTTTCTGCTAAATTAAAGGCCCTAATACCAAATTCAAACAGTTCTTGACACGACCAAGGAGTGAGTACTATTATTTCGTAATCACCATGGGTTGCATATCTAACCTGATGATAATCACCCTGAGAGGGCCTTGCTGCCTGTCCCGTTGAGGGGCCAGCCCTTTGAACATCAACAATAACCAATGGAGTTTCAGTAAAAATAGCGTAACCTAAATTCTCTACCATTAAATCAAAGCCTGGTCCACTGGTTGCCGTCATCGCTTTTACGCCAGTCCAGGACGCACCAATACAAGCTGCAATAGAGGCAATTTCATCCTCACCTTGAAAGTAAACACCTTCACCCGACTCTTCGAATCTTTCCTGTACACGGGCAATCACTTCACTGGCAGGAGTTATCGGATACCCGGCATAAAACCTCATACCTGCACAAAAGGCACCATCGGCAACAGCCTCATCACCTTGCACCAAAAATCTACCGGGTTTAATCGGCAACTTGATCCTTTTCCACGGCATTTTTTATCTCCTTTACCTCAATAGCAAAATCTGGGCAGAAGTTCTCACACATCAAACAACCTATACAGTCCTCTACTCTTGAGGGTACAACTTCTCTAAATCCTCTAAAACTCTCTTTTTCTGCAATATCAAAGACATTTTTGGGACAAATTTTTACACAAATGTAACAAGCTTTACACCAATCATGATTAATCTCTATTTCAAAGTGCTTATTCATACAACACCTCTTTCCTTAAACTTAAGGAAATCCTCCTCGGAATAACCCAGTTCCAGAAGAATTTCTTTTGTATGTTCGCCAAGAAGAGGCGGATGCCTGTAAATATCAAGCACAATATCCCCAAAGTGTATTGGATTTCTCATAAGCCTAATCCTCCCAGCTGTCGGGTGTTCAATTTCTTGAATAAAATTTCTATAGACAACCTGCTCATCATTTATGGCTTTATCCACAGTATTTATTGGACCAGCAGGGATGTGCGCCTCTTCCAGTTTCTGAAGCCAGTAGGTACTCTCTCGTTTTGCGATTATTTCCTCAATGATCGGGATCAAAATATTTCTATTTTCAAGACGTTTTGCGTTAGTTTCAAATCTTGGATCTGTGGCAAGGTCCTCCCGTTCGATAACCTTACAGAAACGCTTCCACTGCTCCTCATTGCCAACTCCTATTATTATGTAATCATCACTGGCCTTAAAGACCTGATAGGGAACGATATTCGGGTGTGCATTACCATATCTCTTAGGAATAGTACCACCGATCAAATAGTTATTCGCTACATTTACAAGGCTTGCAATGGTTGACTCTAATAAGGAGTTATCGATCATTGCACCCTGCCCGGTCTGACTTCTTCTAATGAGTGCTGCTTCAATGGCAATCACTGTATAAAGTGCGGTTAAAACATCGCAAATGGCAACTCCAACCTTCATCGGCTCGCCATCTGGTTCGCCAGTAATACTCATCAGACCGCTGATTCCCTGTATTAATACATCATATCCGGGTTTATTGGCTTTTGGCCCGGTAAGCCCAAATCCTGTTATAGAGGCCCAAATAATGTCGGGCTTTATCTTCCTAACATCCTCGTAGGTTAAACGCAAGGTTTCCAGGACATCTGGCAAAAAGTTTAAAATCATTACATCACTGCGTCTTATCAACTTTTCAAGGATCTCTCTGCCCTCCGTGGACTTCAGGTCCAGTGTCATACCCCTTTTGTTTTTGTTAGCGCACATATAATAAGCACTTTCTCCACCTGCAAATGGTGGTCCCCAGCCACGGGTTTCATCGCCTACACCTGGCCTTTCAACTTTTATAACATCTGCACCCAGGTCTCCAAGAATCATTCCCACAGTGGGACCTGCCAAAACCCTTGAAAGATCTAAAACTCTAATGCCTTGAAGTGGCTTCATTTGTTCTCCTTGTTAAGAATAACCCTTTCAACAAAAGTCACAAAAACGACCGACAAAAGTGCCGTACCAATAGCCCAGAGGTTTTTGTCGAAATTAAAATCCGGCTTAAAATACTTTATTACAGGGAAAGCAATCGCAACAAGGGTTCCAAGAATCATAGCAACATTGGCAGCATTGGAAGTCGGAATTCTTTTGCCTTTCACTACCCAGTAAACCCCAGCAAGCACTATTACTGCAGCAGCTCCTCTTATGGCGTAAGAGATATACCCGGTATCAAGTACAAAACCCTTGAGATAAACAGCAAGAGGAATTAGTAACAATCCCACCACCAAGGTAAACCAACGAGAAACCTTTAGTAACCTCTGTTCATCAGCCTCTTTATGAATAATGTTATGATATATGTCCTTCACAAGTATTGTTGAAATGGCAAACATTACCGGGGCAATAGTAGATAGAATAGCTGCGAGAATGCCTGCGAGGGCAATTCCTCCGAACCAAGCAGGGACAAACGATGGAGACATTAAAAGACTCGGAAGTGCTTGTTTTGGATTAGGAACATTGGCAAACTTACCTGTCGCTGCTATCATACCAAGGGTTGCAGTGAGGATTCCCGTTGGAAAGATTAGTAAGGCACTCAAAAGGGAGGCATTCTTAGCGGTTTTTTCATCCTTAGCTGCGAAAACTGGCTGGATTGATGCTTGAGCCGCAAAGGCACCAAACATGCCACCAATTATCCAGCCAAGAACCTGGTTTAATCCAACACCAAGAGGACTCTTGTAAACCGCGGGATTTTTACCCGCCTCTGCAAGAGCTGCGAATAAACCAGAGTATCCCCCTATTTTAACAAGGCCTATTATGAAAGTGGAGATTATTGAAAAATATAAGAGGAAAGTATGGATAACATTTGTTAAGGTAATTGACCAAAAACCTCCAGCGGTTACGTATATGGTAACAATAAGTCCTCCCAATATAACGCCGTCTGAAAATCTCATATTTAGAGTCGATGCAAGAACTGAACCAACGGTCTGAATCTGAGCATACCCAAGAATTATGTAAGCAAAAAGAAAAGCAATTGCAGAAACGGTTCTGACACTTTTACTGTAGAGTTTTTCAATCATTTCGGAAACAGTATATACATGATTTTTCCTATAATGTTTGGCAAGGAGAAAACCAAATAAAGCCATCCCGACGGAAGTTGAAATGTTATACCAGGCAGAGGAAATCCCTGTTACATAAGCTCTTTCAGAAACGCCAATGGTGCTCATTCCACCGAGCCATTCTCCTACAACCACAACGGTGCAAAGCCAAAGTCCGAGATTCCTTCCGGCAATGAGATAATCAGTACCCGACTTTGCCAGCTTTTGAGCAAGGATACCAACTATAAGCACTATCACAAAATAAACAAACACAATAATAAACTGCGTCGTAAAGTGCATTTAAACTCTCCTTTTGTGACAAATTATATTTCAGCAGATTTATACTATCAAATGAACCCTATAAAAATAACAAAAACAACTGACCTTAAAGAGGCATTTTGAAGCCATCCAATAACTTTTCTGATTTTCAATTATTTCGCTATTCATCTCAAAATTAAAATAATTTCGGCATAACCACGCTTTCAAACGTTTTCGCTTTAATAACAAAATAAGTTACTAAGCCTTTTATGGTTGTCCTTAATTTATATTTTTTTGCCAGCATTTGTATTTGCAAGGGCAGTATGAAAAAAAACGGAATAATCAATTGGTTGTTCCAAGACCCCTCCGTGCCTTTTGATAAACACAATTATTGAAGCTGCTGAGAAAGTTGTAAATAAAGCCTTAAGAGACTTTTCTTGGTTATAAAATTTTGGGCTTTCTTTTATTGAGTCTTATAGTTTTACACATCGTAAATTCTACACAAAAAATACTCGAACTTTATGGTATAAATT
Source organism: uncultured bacterium (assembly GCA_964654765.1). Taxonomy (GTDB): domain Bacteria; phylum Hydrothermota; class Hydrothermia; order UBA1063; family UBA1063; genus UBA1063. The sequence continues at coordinate 5,680 of CAZZKY010000099.1, forward strand.
TTGCCCTTTTAGGCTATTCCACTTCAAAATAGCTTTTAAATTTAACCATTAGTCTTGTTTCGGAAACTCCATCTGAATGATTATTCCTATTTACCACAAAGTAAAGGGATGTTCCGGGCTTAATTTCATACTCAGAAAGAATATCTAACTCCTCTTCATTTGAGATGCCGGAATGCTGAGCAAATAGCCTAAATCTTAACTTTTGAGTTATATTCCATTTGCCCTTTAAATATAATCTGTGTTGTGTATAAAACGGCTCGTCATTGTAGCCATATCCTGCTGAAAGATGCAGTTTCTCACCTTTATAGGAATACTCAAGCGAATAGTATTTTTGTAATCCACCAAAGTATTTTCCCGTTTGAATATCCAAATTTATGTTATGACGGCTAAAGGGTTGATATTGTAAGTTGATATTGTGAAGGGAGTTTATATACGTAGTATCATTCCACGGGGCATAACGTTTCCAAGGAATGTAATTGTAAAAAAAGTGAAGATTATTTAGGAGCCCAAGAGTAACAAAGAAGGTGCCGTTGTTTTCGTAGAACTTGCCATTAAGATATTCGCTGTAAGTTCCTCCTATACCTATAGCATAGTAAGGTAAAAACATCTTGTCCCTGGAAAAGTTAAAAGTAAGATAAAGCCACATAGTGCGGGTGAATTTTGGATAAGGCATATAGGCAGTACTAATCGTGACACTATCAAGGTGTTCAAAACCACTTTCAACATTTATACCCGGTCTAACATATCTATAAAGATGGACATAAATATCGCTCTTTCCTCGCAAATCAGCGGTATACTGTATATTCAGATTAAACTTTGAAGGTAAAAAGAACATCACATCCATACCTTTTGCCTCAGACGTATCCCGGCTTCTTAAATAAAACCCACCAAGTTCAAAGTTCTTTGAAAAGAAGAGGACCCTCAAGCCACCTGTTAGTCTTTTCCTTGACATGTAAACTGACGCTGTATCTTTTTCCTCAAGCAAGAAAAGGTTAACCCCAGTTTTATGAGATTTTAAATTCACTTTAATACCTGCATCTATGTCCTCTATCCTCCTCGTGTAAAGTACTGAAAAAGGCAAATTCCAGAGTTCAAATCCATACATAAAAAATGGCCTTTTCTCAGGATAATAGAGCATCTCACTTTTGTTAAGATTAAACTGCTCAATGTCTCCTTCCACAGTGGCATATTCGGGATTTACTGTAACGGTAACATTTCCAGTCGATGTTTTAAGAGATATATCACTGCCACCCGCAAAGTACATGCCCATTTTACTTCGGTAAACAGCAATGTAGGGCTCATTTAGAAGAATTAAAGCCTTCCTGCTTCTACCCATCTCAAAGATATATTTCTTTGTAAATTCAAGGTCATAGTAATTGTTTCCTCTAATAGGTACCAGAGTACCTGCCTCAAAATTTCCAACACCCTGCAACCTCGAACTTCTTACAAAATTCATGTAAAGAGCAAGACTATCTACATTTCTATTAAAATCCGTCTGTTCCAAAGGAATCTTAAATTTAGCAGCCCATAGAGTATCTGAAATTCTTTCTGTTTTTACCTCCCATACAAAATCCCATTCTTTTTTCCCTGTTGACTTTTGCACTATTACACCGTCTTCTTTGATTCCATTGGCATTTACCAGAAAAAAATATCCCGTGTTTTTGTTGTGGGTAAGGATGATGCCAAAAAAATCTTCACCAGTTTTAATATTGTCTTTATCTACGGTTTCCACAAAAATACCATATGGTGAATGGCATTCTGCATGAACATAAAGGGTATCATTGTGGATTTCCACTTTGACATCAGTTTTGCTAAGCATCGCGTCTTGATTTACAGGATAAAAGCGGTAAAAAGTTTGTGAAACAAGGAATATAAACAAGTAATTATGCATAATTTATCCTCCTCCACTCTGATAAAGCTTCAGAAAACCTTTAAATGTAAATTCAGATAAAATGTATAGTGCAATCAGAAGTAAAACGCCAATAAGAACAATGTAATTGTTATTCCTTAAAATGTGTCCATACGCAAGGTTAGCCACAATTCCAACTGGTATTATCAACATAAACACCAACTTAAATATGCCTTTGTAAATAACATAAGGAAGAGAGGCATAACCAAAGAGCACAGATTCCAGATTCTGTAAAGACAAAACTTTCACAACAGCAATTGTCAAATTCCTTATTAACATCCCGAAAAATGTCCGGATGCCCAATCCTACTAAAACTAAAATAAAATATAAGCCTACAGTTTTTATTGAACCAAAAGAACTGTACTTTGCCAAAAGAAATATAGGAAAAATTATTCCAAACAATTCCTTTAAATCAAGTTCCCATAAGTTTAGGAGCAATTGCCTATTCTTGGGTAGTACCAAAAAGTAATCAAATTTACCCTCGACTACAAGAGAATTCATGGCGACAAAACTCGGGAAAAAGAAAGAATAGTAAAATATTTCAATAATCTGTTGAGTAGCTAACAAAAACATCATGTCGTTAAAACTAACATAATTAATTGTTGGAACATTTCCGTATATAAAACTGAAAAACGCAAATTGGACTACTAATATAGTAATATTAAAGGCAATAAGCATTACTGTGTCTTTGATATACAACAAGTCCCTCTTTAAGGACACGCGCGCAGAGGCGTAAATTATTCTAACCACCGTAAGCAGCATACTTCCTCATTCCTCTCTTGCTTAATTCAATTGTTAAGCTACCCATTACAAGAACATAAATTAGCGATATGATAAGATAGGTTTTGTCAAAATGATATTTTCCGATCCAGATACCAATAGGATAATCAATAAGATATGGGAATGGCGTAAAATATAGCAGTTTTCGAAGAGTCTCAGGAAATAACCTCAGAGGCAATAATCCACCGCTTAAGAAGAGGGATAGATAATATGACCAGAAAGACAGTGCGTCTGCTCTTTCAATGTAATACGCAAACTGAGTAAAGAAAATCCTGAACACAAAGTATAAAACCAAAGATATGCTTGAAGCGATGATAAACATCACAAAGTTATTTAATGAAGGCCACTTTAAAGGGATTAATGGAGCAATTAGCAAAAAAATAACACTACTAACTAAAAATTTAAAAACAAGTAGCTCGATGTGCAATGATACAAAGTAGCCATTCAAACTTACTGGCAAAGTAATAATACCATCAAGTCCTCCACTTCTCAATTTATCAAAAAAACTTACATCGACAGTAGGAATTATGTGACTAAAAAAAGCCAACATCAAAAGGTAATAGGTAACAAGATCAGCAGTGCTCATATCTTTAATTTCACCAGTCCATTTAAAGTACAAAAATAGAACAACGAAGGTTAAAACATTTTGTAGAATCATACCAATAAAATGAACTTTGTAGTTATACGAAACCTTGAAATAGACAATTGCCGTAGCTAAATAAAACCTTAACTTTCTAATCATCCAAACAACAATTCTCCAATTATATCTTCTATTTCTGGGCTACGTATTTCTATCTTCTCTATTGAAGAGTTTGAAACAAGACTGCTGTACAAGTCACCGATTTTATCTTCTTCTACAAGTGCACCATATTCCCACTTTCCACGTTTAATAAATCCTGGTAAATAAATAGTCTCATCGTTTACGTACAAGATGACTGTCTTTTTTCCTTTAACTCGTTCATACATGCGCTCCAACTTGCCAGCATAAACAACCTCTCCACGGTTTAAAAGAATCACATTCTCTACAAAGGAAGTTAGGCCATCTATAAGGTGAGAAGTAATAATTACATTTGTTTTCGTCTGGACAAAAAGATCCTGAAGTGTCTTTCTGGCCATAAAATCTAAGCCCACGAAAGGTTCGTCTAATAAAAGAAGGTCGGGGGCATGTAACAAAGCTGTAATTAGTTCAATTTTAACCCTTTCGCCAAAGGATAAGTTTCTGACTGGAGATTGTAATTTATGCTCAACACCCAACATAGTAGACAATTTTTCCGCTCTTGTTTTAATCTCCTTAAAACTAAGTCCATAAGCAGACCCAAAAAGATACAGATTATCCATGGCGCTAACATCAAATATAAGTCTCGTTTTCTGTGGATTTACGTACGAAATTTTTAAAAGATAACTCTTTTTCTTCTCGTATGGTCTAAAACCAAATACCTTTACCTCCCCTTCTGACGGATGAAGGATACCCGATAATATCTTTAGTAAAGTGGATTTACCCGAACCGTTTGGCCCCAGTATTGCAATATTACCTTCTTTTTCCTGAATATAGGTGATTTGTCTCAAAGCGCAAAAATCTTTGTAATATTTAGAAAGTCTATTAATTTCTATAAATACCATGCTATTATTATAAATTAGCTGCTAAGGACAGTAGTCCTTAATTTGCCTATAAAGGCTCAGTAATTCTTCAGCAACTTCATTTTTGTCGTTTTGAGGAAACACCTCATAAAGATAGTTTAAAGCATTGTCAATTCCTTCCACAAGTAGTAATTCTAACGCCTTGGCCCACTCCCCTGTAATATATCCCTTCCTCAATTTGTTACTTATTCTATCCCTAAAGTAAAATAAAAATAATTTTATACCATTGGATTCATAATACCGCCATGCTAAATTCAAAAAGTACTCACCCATTATTTCCCTCCAAAAAGCTGGTTATGCACTTTATTTAATAACCTGTTATAGAAATGATGTTGGAACATATTGCGAGTATATAAGTAATTGGAACCTGGACAATAAAACTCACCATGTTCCATTGTATTACTTAAATATCGCACAAAATTCTCTTGAAAATCAGAGAATTTTTCAGAAGACAATATTTCTTTAAGCGAGACACTTCTCAGTGAACCCAAAGGAATCGGTATCGTAATACACGGAGTCAAAAAGCCTTTAGTCGTTACGTGAAGAGAAAAAACCATTGCACTACAAGACTTACTACTCTCATAACTTTCTGAAGAAATGCAACTTATTATTTCAACAACTTCTTTAAGCTCATCCTCGGTCAAGTACAATTCTTCCATTCCTTGACCAATGATATCCAAACCAAATCCTACTTCAATATCAAACTCTTTCCAAAACTTATAGGCTTCATCAATTTCCCGATCGCTATATTTATTTACCAAAAATACTATATAAACTTTTACCCCTAGCTTCTTAAATTCCAAAATATTGCGAAAAGCCTTCCCAAAAGCACCATTATACCCTACCAACTTGTCATGAGTGTCTGGTTTGGTACCATGGATACTAACTCTGAGCACATCAAACTTACAATCCAACATATACTTCAGCACTTTTTTAATTGGTATAAATATACCATTAGATGTTACAGTAACCGACATACCAAATAAGTAGGCATTTTCGAAAAAGCTTTCCACCCTCGGATGAAGAAATGGCTCCCCTCCAGTTAACTCAACTTGAATAACACCCACCTCCTCCGCCTGCTTTAAAATTTCTTGAAATAAATCTAAATCCATGTAAAGTTTCTTATCTTTTCCATTCTTTTGAAAACAAAAAATGCAGTTTGCATTGCAATGGTTTACTATGCTAAAAGACAAATTTGTAATAGCATTGACACGACGTAAAAGAAGAGATAACTCCTCATAATTAACTAAACTTTCCATTTACATACCTCCTCTTTTAGCTTAGTGAACGGGTGGGCCCACCCGCATATTATCTTGTTAGTGCTTTTTATCTATTTGGAAAACACCTACATGAATTATTTGGTAGGGGACCAGGACCTGTTGACACACTGGCAGTATTCACTATCTTTACGATGGGTTTTTCGAGTTTTTTCATGTCACACCTCCCTTATTTTTTGAAACACCCCGGGGTGATGTCTTAATTAGTATAAGGGGGGGAATGTTCTTGCAAACTTGCTTCTATCCCCAAAGATAAATTTCTAAAATTTCCCAGTCCTTCACAGAATTTTTGGCGGAACGCAATCTTGAACTTTTGGTCACAAGGCTAAAATCTCCAAGTTGAGAAGCTGGTAAATTAATGGAATAAATGGCTCCTGGAAAGTAATAAAAATGGTGTTTAACTTCGTGTTATGTCTTTTCACAGGGCGAAAAGACCCAAAAATAACTTTAATAGGGAAGCAAACTTCCCATACCTTCCAACGGAAGGTAAACTTAAAATAGGCACGAACATTACAATGAAAAATTGCTTACCTAACCTAAACTTTGAGTAAGTGCAACAATACCTTTAAAAATAAAACAAATACCTGATCTTAAACACTCCTCTTATGGGCTGTCCCTGTGAGCCGCTTTTGGCAAAATCCTTTGCCAAAACAAGATAAATCCAGCTCTTAGGTCTGAAATTGTAAGAAATTAAAAGATTCACATTTTTACTCGCCGTTTCCCTTGATTTCAAAAGCTTAACATACTGACCATAGAAATTAACTAATAAATCCTTATTCATTGCGTATTGAAACCTCGGTCGGAAGGAGAGCGTATATTCCTCTAAGGCAGAAGATGGGTCAAACTCAAGCCACCCCCTTAAACTTAGTTCAATACTATACCTTGAATTTCCATGGATTTTAAATACCGAACGGTGAGACATCATTAAGGCCTCGTATCCACGATAATAGTTATAACCTTTGTGGAAGCCAAAGCCACCCCTGAGTCCTAACCTTGCATTAGGAGAAGACCAACCGCTAATGTCAATCTCATATTCCTTTATATAATTATCAACATACTCACTACCCCCTGAAGCATGGAGCTCAATTCCTGAACCATTTTTGTAATTCAAAGAAGTATGAAGAAACAGAAAATTTTGACTCTTCATACCTTCATACGCCTCTGCTTTGTTATTATAACCCAAGGAAAAAGAGGCATATTGTAGTTTATCTCCGTAAATCTTGAAATTAGGCCCACCCATAATGAAAACCCTGCGAAGCCCAACCCAAGGCGTATAACCTATCTCGGAAACATTATAAAAAGAATCAATATTCATAACAGAAAACATAAAATGATAATTTTCTTCAAGGGTGGCAATGTGGAAAGCGAAGGCATTCCCCACTTTTTTGTCATAGAGCGAGACGGAATAAGTCCCAGTTAATTCTGTTTGTTGAATAAAGTAGTGGAAATTGACACCAGCAGCGTGGTTTTTGAAAATATCGTCTTGGGAAGCCTTTCCTGAATAAATTAAACCAAGATTGGAATACCCCGAAAGTTGTTTTCTAAAGGATACAACATTATAAATTGCCTTTTCCTCTCTCAGGGTATCACCATAATCGAATATATGAAGGGCATCGTCGGTCAAGGCAGAAAGCACACCACCTTCAAATCCACTGGACTTAATAAAGCCTTTAAGCCCAAAAATTAAAGGAACAACGGTATTTCCATATAGTCCTTTCCCTATCCTTCTTGAATAGAACGGATTTATTGATGGACCAAAACCAAAAGTGTAGGGATTTGAACGAAACCTAAATACATCGCTCCCCTCAACAAAGAAAGGCCTCCTTTCCTCAAGATAATCCTCATACTTTCCCAGATTCAAGGTGAAGGGGTCGGCTTCCACCTGAGAAAAATCAGGATAAAAAGTCAAATTGAATGTCAGATTGTTTGAAGGAGCCCATTTTGAATCAACACCCGCTCTCAACTTGATCTCCATGCTGTCCTTTTCAACCAATATAACTGGCAAAAGTTCAAATCCAAAGGATTTTTCTGGCAATTTTAATTCAATTTCAACTGGGAAATCAACAGGATTTATCCCCCACTCCCTCTTATATTTACCGAGATAAAGTCTTTCATTACTTTTGGAGATAAATCGTGTCGCCTCAATGCGAAAAATAGGATTCTTAGGGTCGTACTGAAGAGTTTTAAAGGGGATTCTCATTTCCACCACATATTCCACATTGTGGTTCCCAACGGCCGAGAACCACACCCCATCCCAACTATCATCAGGTAATTTCCCACCGCCCGTGATAATACGATCTACCTGCACACCCGCTGCATTTACACCAAAGAAATAAACGCTTCTGCCTTTACCAAAGGTATCAAAGTAAACACCTACAAAGTCGCCTTCCGCTTCGTCCCTGAGACCTACCCTACTCAATATCTGATCCTGTTCACACCTAAAAGCAACGTATATCGAGTTTTCCGACTGAAGTATATAGAACATAGTGTTGAAAGAAGGCAGTTCTTTATCCTGAGGCTCGAATACGTTAAAATCAATAAACATTAAGGCAGAATCCCACAAAGGTTCAAGGACCCCATCGAGCTTTATATCTTCATTAATCAAAGGGACCTTCAAAGCAGCAAAAAGGAGAATCACCCAAATCAGCATATCTTTCCTCCCTTTGTTCGTATTGCTAACAATTATAAAGTACGTAATGCGAACAATTGCAAGAAATCGCGAAAGTGCGATTACTTTTTATAGGCCATAAAACAAGAAAAATTTGAGAAATCTACTTCCTGATTTAGGGCTAAGAGGCCCGTCTCTTTCCCATCCCTGAAGGTTCTGCACAACAACGAGTTGTGCCCTTCTTGGATCTCAAAATCATCAAATTTTTTAAGATCACCGCACAAAAAAACGGTAAATTTTTTTGTTTTTGTAACAGATAAAAAGATGGCACCCGGGAAAACAGCCTTCACACCGCTCATATTTAGCCCTGCATAATAGCCCATCTTCCATGCCACAGAGTTCAAATGTATGAATTTGAACTCATCGGTTACTATATCTCTTACCTTGACTGCATCACCTCCAGAAAACACATCCTCAAAGCGAGTTTGCATAAAATCATTCACCTCAAGCTCCGGTAAAAGTGGATTTGCAACAGTTCCCTTTGTCACAATCAATGCGTCGCAGGGAATTGGAGTTCCATCTTCAAGGTATACAAACTTTCCATCAAAAAAGTTAATTCTATTATCAAAAATAATCTTCGTAAACTGTGAAAAATAACTTGCCAGTTTACTACCCAACTCAAAAAAAAGCAGATTGCTCAGAGGGTAAGAAGAGGAAGAAACAATGTAAGTTACGATTCCATAAGAGTATAAGATATCAAGAAGCTCAAGGGTCACCATTCCAAAGCCATATATAACAGCCCTCTTAACCTGTCCACCGAGAATAAGATTTCTCAATTCCAACATAGAACTGTATTCATCAGGGTAAAACGCCCCATGAAAGGCATAGGCGCGATGCCGGGAACCCGTTCCGATGAATAATTTATCATACTTCCAATCCTTATTCTTAGAAAAGATAACCTTCTTCTCTACGTCAACCCCAATAACTTTTTGATTGAACTCAATTTCTACACCCGAAGGTGGCAACTTAATTAAATTAGAGGGTTCTATCTCTTCTTTCAAAATTGACGGTCCGGCCATCTTACTAAAAAGAAAAGTAGCTTCTGTAATTATTCTAATTTTTGCATCGGGATTTAACCTTTTCAAAGTTAAGGCACAATTAATGGAAGCAGGGCCTGAGCCAACTAATAAAAATCTACTCAATCCCGAGTTCCCTTAATTTTTCAGTTTCTGGCCATCCTTCTTCGTTCCAACCCCTTTTACGATAATACAAGTTGAGTAATCTTTCAAACTCTGATCTATCGTAGGCTTCACCTGCAGAAGGTCCGCTTTTTACAGGGAGTTCAAAGAGCCTCGAAGGTAAGGTATCTTGAGCCTTTGAAATACCGGCTTTCCTGTTGTATAGGTTTTCTAAGTTCCAAACCCTCTCACCCACTCGGTATAGTTCCTCAGGGCTTATTGAAATTCCAAGTAGCGATTCAATCAAAGAACAGTAATCTTCAACTTCGTAATATCCTCCTACAAAGGCGCAAACCCCGAGAGAATCTTGAAGTGCCCTCATATTTTGATTATTGATAAGAAAATCTATTTTTTCATCTGTATATCTCAACCTGTATAAAGGATCGGAAGCACTATAAACCTCTTGAGAGGTATTGAATCCTCTAAGGTGGCAAGCACCACGGCTTGAAGTTGCGTATCCAATTCCCATTCCTTTGATACCACGCGGATCATATGCCGGAATTTCCTGTCCCTTTACACTCATTGAATACTCCGGATGCCCGAAATGGGACGCTAATTTTAATGACCCATCCTTTATTAACGTACCAATATCCTCATTCTTACCCGCAAGCTCTATTAACTTTATCATCGCTTCACCATCGCCAAACTTAACTTCAAAGGGCAAATCTTTCACATATCCATCCTCGTAAAGATCCATTAGACAGGCAATCGTTGCACCAAGCGAAATGCCATCAAAACCATATTCGTTGGCAAGGTGGTGGGCCAGTATCACATACTTTAAATCGGTGACGCCAGTGGCACCTCCGAAAGACCACAGGGTCTCATATTCGGGTCCACTCACAAAATAAACCTTTCCTTCATGTTCAACTTTGGTTATCCTGTTGCAACTAACAGGGCATTGCGCGCAAGCACCGGCTTTAACAAAGTAAAGTCTGTTAACCTCTGTCCCATTGATGTTTTCATAACCATCAAGATAAGAATCCCTAAAATTCCTCGTCGGGAAAGACCCTGCAAGATTAATTGTTCTCACATTTCCTGTTGTGCCAAAGGTTTTGAAACGTTTAAGCCCTTCCGACTGCCTAAGGTATGAGTATAATTTGTTCAGTATCTCTTTAAATTTTTTATGGTCTCCCTTAAATTCAATCTTAGATTTTCCTAAAATAGCAATTCCTTTTAATTTTTTACTACCCATTACACCGCCTGCTCCACCCCTTCCAAGGGCTCTATGACCATCCACAAATATTCCAGCAATGGGAGATAAATTTTCACCTGCCGGCCCAATAACGAGGGTTTTGCTCCTCGGGTGGGTAAGCTTTCTAAGCAAAGCATCGGCTTCTGAAGTGGTTTTGCCCCAAAGTCTTGAGGCGTCACCAAATACCACTCCCTTATCGCTAATAAAAAGATAAACCGGCGAATCAGAAGCACCTTCAATGACTATAACGTGATAACCGCTTAAAGCCATCTCCATCCCAAAATGACCACCCGCATTGGTACTTGTAATTGTTCCAGTTAGTGGGCTTTTCGTGACAGCCGAAAGTCTGGCACCCCCGGGAACAGTTGTCCCAGAAAATGGCCCCGTTGCAAAAACAAGTTTGTTCTCCGGTGAATATGGAACAACAGTAGGGTCGACCTCCTTGAAAAGGATATAGTCACCTATCCCTCTGCCAAGGAGATATTTCTTAAATATTTCTTCGCTCAATTCCTCAATACGGTAAGTCCTATCAGACAAATTTATCCTCAAAGTTCTAAAATTCATTTTCCACCTTCCATTTTACTAACATTTGTAAAATGTTTTACCTCAGGGGATTCTTCCGCATCAACGAAGATAAGAGCATCTTGCAAGCAGACTTTAACACATTCAGGATCGCCTCCGCAGATATCACACTTTATCATAAATTGCATTTCAGGATCGGGGTAAATCAAGCCCCATGGACAAGCAAAGGTACATTGTCTGCAAAGAATACACTTGTTCTTTTCGTACTGAACGAAGTTGAACCTCTTTTCTAAAGCCCCAGTGGGACAGGCTCTTACACAATAGGCATCTCCGCACTGAGTACAGAATTGGGGATAAAATCTGAAAAAGGTCTCGCCCTTAACAACCCTTATTCGAGAATACCAATGACTGAAAAAGTTGAAATGGCCTAAACTGCAGGCCATTTCACAAAGTCTGCATCCCGTACACTTTTCATAGTTCACTGTCAATACTTTCATGGTTAAATATTTTAAACTCCGATAACCGGAACAAAATCTTCAAAGAAAATACCTAATGTAGAAACCTTTGTTTTAAAAGCCAAAACATAGTCAGCCTTCTTCAGTACCTCTAAGTAAGTTCTGCCAAACTCAACATCCATTTCAAAGTTTGCCGACATATATTTCGCGTCCTCCCGTTGTATAACAAATATAAGTCCCTTCTTACCAGGCCATTTAAGAAGGGTCTTCAAATGCTTAGCCCCCCTTAATGTTGGCGCATCAGGGAATAATCCAACCGAATCCCTTACTAAGGTACAGGACTTAACCTCAATTAAAATTTCCCCGTTAACGAGGAAATCAAAGCGTGAATCGAGAAAGACAAATTCACGCTTTAAATCCCTTACCTTAAAAGGCATTTTGTCAATATTTTCTATGAAAAGCTCATTAGCAAGATGAGCATTAACTGATACGAGAGTGTCACCTTCTTTTGCAAGCACCGCCTCATATTTTGTCTTTCTCCCCGGACGCTCCTTAAAGGCTACGAAGACCTCGGCCCCCGGGTAAATTAATTCCCCAAGTCTACCAGAATTTGGCAAATAAGCAAGCTGAATAGCTCCGTCAATTTCAACAAAAAGCTTAAACCGCTTCTCCCTCCTTATAACCTTTGCTGGAACTAAATCTTGAAAAAACATATAAAAATTTTACACAAAAAATAAAGGAAATTCGTAAACTCTTCAAAGCATCAAGACAAATCCATTGAAAGGGCGCACAGCCACCATTAGAATTTTTACGAAAAGGAGGTAATTGTGTTACTACTTTCAATTTTAATTACATTAAATCAAGCTATTTTTACCACTTATGCCGAAAATGGGCAATACCTTGAGGCATACAATATTTGTATGTATAACGATTCAACTTCCTTTCTAACATTAGCTATATATATTCCTCAGATAGATGCCTCAACAATATACCTGTCTAAATTCATAAATGCTAACTGTGAAGAACAAACTCCTTGTGGTGCAGTTCCAGGCCATGTGACCGGGCTCGAATTAATAACGTATCAGGACTCAATTTATTTAGTTACTTCAGGAGATTCTGTTTATGTTAATTTATTGGTTTTCTCTACTCAGAACATCCAAAACGGGAGGATTGAACAACTCGAAGGTCCGTTCCAAGCTATAAGGTCACTCAAAGCCGATTTTTATCAAGAAAATGACAGTGCCTTTGGTTTATTAGCCCTCTCATATCAAGGGTCAAATGGTGATGATACTGTCATAATTGTAAAAACAAACTTAACAAATGGTTCCAGCCAAACATGGTATCTTACCTCCTTTACTCCAAATTACCCAATGGGTATTGGAATTAATCAGCTCCCTGGTATTTCACTCTATCACTTTTATTTCCTTTACGTCCCTCAAAGCAATCCCAATGTTTATTATCCTCACATAGTGACCTTTACCAATATCGGACCTTACGGAGAGTACTACCCATTTTCTTTAGTTGATGTTCAACTTCCTTCCTTTGGAGCAACTTCAAACTTTGTTTTGGATTTTGCAAATCGAATGAACTATCCTGACTCTTTTTTGTACGAGTATAGTTTAACCAGTGGCACTGGCTCATGGCATGGACCTGTAAGTGGGATCGGTTTGTCCCATTTCTATATTGATGAATTCACAATTGGTGACACTTCTTATTTCCCACACATTTATGTAAAGGATTCTAAAATATTCCACAGGTTTTTCAAATTCCCATCAGAAAGCACAGAGCCGTTAATTTCTGAAGAAATGCAAATCTCAGACACAAATAATTTCGCAGATTTCCCACTTGTTTATAGTCATCACGGTGCCCTCAGGAATTTTTATAGACCCATACTTAAATACTCACCTTCAAAAAGCGCCATGTGCGTCGTCTGGCATCAGGACTTTTGGCATTACACTTCAACTCCGCCTTATTTCCCTATTTGGGATAGCACGATTTTGTGGATGGATTTAAAGATAAGCCAAAAAATTTCAGAAAACCTTGCAGGATTTAAAATAAAATGGGATATAAAGGAAGGTATGCTCAACATAATCTCAAAAAAGGAAGAAGAATACTTCCTTGAAGTTTATGATTCTATGGGAAAATTAACCCTCAAGACAAGGGCGAAATCTAATAACCCTGTTAAGCTAAATCTCAAAAAGAAAGGAATTTACTTTGTCAGAGCTGTAGCATTAAAAGGAGTAAATCAAGTAGTTAAAATAATCAATCTATGAAATGGCTAAGATCAAGGAAAGAATCTCTTACGACAAAGCGCGCGAAATAGTCGGAATAATTAACGATATACTGAGTGAAAATGGCATTACCCATGGGGTTTATGGCTCCTATATAAGAAAAGAGGAAACAATTGGCGATTTGGACCTTCTCCTCTATGAAAAGGACTGTGAAAAGGCAAGGAAGTTGCTCCAGGACTTCGACTTTTATTCCCGCATTGAATTCTATTGTATTCCTGAGGAATACAAAGAGAGCTGGGAAAGCTTCGCCCTTTATCTTACTGGTTCTGGAGAATTTAACGTTTGGATTAGGTCAATTGCTAAAAATAGAGGGTATCTTTTAAACCAATATGGTCTCTTTGATAGGAAAACGGGGAATCTTATAACAACCAAAGAAAAAGAAATTTTCTCCCTGTTAGGTTTGAAGTACATCCCTCCTGAAAAAAGGAGCAGCCGGCTAAGAAAAGAATGGACACTCAATTTTGAGAAAAGTACCAATATCTAAAAAGCCACTTTTACGTGGACTATCAGCCTATTTATTCATCCACCCTAACTCTACAGAAACTATAGTTATAGCATTTATTTGGCACATCATAACACACACACTTGAAAGTACTATCAGTCGGTAGGTTCATCGAACAAGTATCATCCTTCCTTTCGGGAGAACATCCTCCAAAAGAAAATTTTTTGTTTAGAGTTTGAACAATCCATTTCATAAGCACCCCAGACAGCTTTAAGATCAAGCCTAAAAAAATAATTTTGCAAAGTTTACGGCTAATTTCATTCTAAACTACCTTATCTGAAAATACAACTGAAACCTTAAAAGGAAATTTTTCCTTTCAAACCTGCCACCACTAACATCATATGCTATGTCTTGAACAAAAGCCAATTGGGTAAAGCGATTGAAATACAAAAACTCTCGCATATTTACCCTAAGGTATTC
>CAZZKY010000100.1:0-22393 GCA_964654765.1 uncultured bacterium
ACACCTCAAATTTTTATCAGCAAAGGGTAATACCTAAGGAGGTGATAAAGTCCAATCACAAAAAAGAGTATGTATTCTCCGCTCGAATTGGTTTTATAAGCAAAAGCAAACCCTCCCGCAGGAATGACAATTGCAGGTAGGAGAGAAATAACCATAATCAGTAAAATTCCTCTCGATGCTTTCACCAAGTTAATAAATCTCAAAAAGTAGCGCGTCAAGATAACCATCATAGCACTACCAATAAGTAAAGTGATTCTGAGAAAGGTAATGTGAACCTCTTCTTCTACACCGCCTTTCAACTTTAAAATTGCATAGATAAGTAAAGATATTTGAAAGAGTAAAGCGAAAACGGCTATGTACTTTATTACCTTTTTTCTCATTCCACTCTGAGGAGCGAGTTAATGTAAGGCCCAGATTGTACGGTTTCCGGGTTGGAAGGATCAAGATACCAGCTGGTTCCATTAACAACATATTTATACTGGTATGTTCCTGGCTTCAAAGGCAATACGATTGTCCATATGCCATCTCCCGCCTTCTTGTCACCATTAGTGCCGTCATCATACATTCTTCCAATGTTAGGATTAAAAGGACCATCCTGAGTTCCACACCACCGGTTGAAATCCCCCGCGAGATTTACGTACATAGCTGAAGGTGCATAGAACTGAAAAACTACCCCCTCAGGTGTCCTATAGGGTGCGGGAACCCTTGGTTTAATCTGATTAAGGACTACACAACTACTGACGAGCAAAACCATTGCTAAAAGGCTATTTTTAACCATAGTTGAATACCCCTTTCCTTCGTTAAAGCAGTTTCTGCCAGGTCAAGAAAAGTACCAAGACCTCTAAAGTTATTTATAAGTAGCGAATAATCAACACCTTGTTCTATTAAATATTCCCTCCTTGCAAAGTACTCATCCTCAAGATTCCAAGGCATATAACCATAGTTCAAGGAAAGCAAAGCGTTTTTACCAATTGGGTAAGCAACTTCAGCAAAGTGATCAACGTAGGTTTTAGCAAGACCTAAAAGGGAGCTTTTAACAGTATAAGTCCTTAATTCATAAGTCAATATAGGCTTCCATACCTTCAAATCCACATGCAAGAGGTTTTCAAGGGTATAAGGTTTCTGGTTTATAGCATAGGCATTCCATTTCATCTCATACTTCAAGCCAAGCCCCTTAAACCGGTACTTAATATATGGGCTGAAAGTAAGGTAGTGTGGATAGGAAATCAACGGAAATTCTCCATACTCCAGCCTCTGATTTTCTAAATCCTCGAAGAGATAATTCCAGTTCATAAAGGAGTCAGTTTTCAAGATAGCATATTTGAAACTTATTCCAAAATAACCGTTGTAAGAGCTGCTATAGCCTAAACGCCAGTACTTGAAAAATTGACTTCCATCTTTTACAAATAAATTGTCATAATAGTGTTTCTCATAATTAACCCATGCCGAATTTATCCACTTACCCGTAAACCCTTTAACAGAAAGTAAACCTTTTATGATCCTCGATTTCTCCCAGTTTAAGTGAATTGGATAGGGTGTATCGCCTATATACTTCTCACCTGCCTCAAGAATCCTTCTCCCAAGTAATCCACCTGTAGTAACCACAAACCTTTTTGTGTCAAAACTTAAATACCCACCGTAAAGATGCTCATTTTCATAAGTATTGAAAAAGAGCAATGTATCATTTGATTTAAGGCTATCAGGAGAGGGCACCCTATACATTTTTTCAAGGCCTCTCTGCCCACGATAGACAATACCAAGATTCAATTTACCAAACTTTTTCCCTACATCTGCGTAAAAGAGGTCTCTGTCCTGAAAAATGTGATTTGAATAGCCAAGCTGGACGCCATCAAACACAAGGAATCTGTGTAAAGTTAGCATCACACCCTGCTCATCCTCGCCAAAATCGCGTCTAAATTCTCCTACTTCTTTTAGTAGAGAAAATGGGTCGTCGCCTGTTATCCTGTGTGCGTTATAGAAAGCGTAAAAGTTAAAAGCCTCTCCACTTAAGCTGAAGAACCCACGTTCGAATTTCAAAGGAATTAGTTGAGTTTGCTGTTCTCGGTAAATCTTGGTATTATACCTTATCCGCACCCACAGATCTGCCTTATCCTCTAAGTTGGCATCCATGTCTATCTTAACGTCCTGCATGTAATCAAAAACCCTATAGCCTGCCCTGCCTCCCTCGATTGAGTCTCTATCCGCCTTCAAGTACCCACGTGCATCGATATTAAAGTTTACAATTGAGCTAACAGGTGTATTAGTCGCCATTTCAGGCGGTAAAACAGCATAATTTTCTCCGACACGCACAAGGGAATTACCGTAAACTCCAACAGTAACAGGATTATCTGGATCTGCGGTCCACTGACCATCTACGACGAACTTGTATTCATACTTACCTGGAGCCAGTTTAACAACGATCCAGAAAGTACCATCGCTTTCTCTCCTCATAGGATGGGAAGTGGTAGACCAATTATTGAAATCACCAGCCAAGTAGACTGCTTTTGCCTGGGGATTGTAATATTCAAACTTTACCCCTTGAGGGGTTGAACTGACTCCCTGAAAAATAAGGGCAAGGATTATGAAGTTTTGCATATTAACACCCCTTTTTCAGAACCAAAATTTTACAAGTAACTTTACCCTATCCTCTGTCCTGAGGTAGGGGTTGTTTGAAAAATCCCAGTCATTAACAAGATCCCCATCAGTATGGCCCGGCTCACCGTATTCCAGGAAAATCTCGGTATTCTTAATTCCTCTATACCCCAATTGTAGGAATAGACTCTCCCAAGAACGACCAACACCCATTCCAACGGCGGCTCTACTGTAAAAGAAGAGATTTTGGGTGATATTAACCCTCAATTCTGCCCCTACCAAGTTTCTTTCACCAATGGAGTAATAAACCGATTGACCATTCCTATTAATTCCCAAATCCATAATCTTATACTGAAGACGCAATTTCATAAGGTTATTTTCGCCACCAATTTCAAAGAAAAGATGATTCCAGGTCTGTGCAGTATCCTTCAAAGATTCCACATAAAACTTAGAAGACACCCCGCCGTAATACTCGATATAAACCTCGCCGTAATTCCACCATTTATTGTACCTGTGAGGCAATAAAAATCCCGGATATGTTTCGTCAAATCGCGACTCCCAGTAACGGGTCTTGTAGATCAGGTTAACCGCTTTATAGGGAACAAGGTAGATAAACTCCCCATAGACCCCTCGCCTGTCAAACTCCCTATCAAAACTGAGATTAAATTTATTAGAAAATTCGTCAATAAAATCAATACCATAATTAAAGAAACTCCAGGCGATTGAGAGATTTTTAAGCCTTATTCTTCTAAACTCCAATTCAAAGGCGTAATCATCACTTTTACTCGGCGTTAATTGGGAAGGGTGGATGCTTCTTGCAACCTCAAAACGTAGATTAAGTGGACCTTTGATGTGAGATTTTCCATTTAAAGAGTAAACGCTATTAAAAGAATTTCCAGGTCCTCTCCAATCCTTCTTTAAATAAATTGTCCCAATCTCAAAGCGCTCACCAAACTTCTTGGTTAAGGAAGCGAGATAAGCTTCGCCGTCCCAGGTTCTAAACTTGGAGGCAATACCGGTGGCATAGAATCCCTTCCATTCCCATAAATCTATTCTCAACCCTTCAGCCTTCGGACCCCAGGCATCGTCCTTTACCCTGTCGGTATTTACAAGGAAAAGAAGTGGACTTGAAATCCAGAATCTATCTTCCCTTGAAAAGACCGCAAATTCTGTGTTAGAAGTCCTATAAGAAAGATGCCCCTGATTCATAAAAAACCGCATTCCGTTGGCATTCGAAAGAGCCGAGAGGGAGAAAAAGCCACTTAGCCCCGGCGAAGGGTTTAAGGAAAATTTCATTTCAAAGTAATTCTTAGGATTCCACATATCCCAGTTTACCGGGACCCTCGACTTTTGAGCCAGATACTCCCCCTCAAAATACCCGTTTAAAACTATTGGAAAGGCAAAAAGGAAAAGCCATGTAACCATAGTAGAAAAAGATTAAAGCAAAACCTATAAGATGTCAAAGGTCAAAAGGCAAATTACAAAACTTAAGAAATCAAAGCTAAACGTGTGGGAAACTCACGGGAAAAGGAATATTCTCTTTCTAAAATCTTGTAAGTGCCTTTTTCAGAAAAATGTGCTTTAGTAAAAATTGCTCCTTAGGATTTACAACCCTAAAAAAAGACATTAACAATTAATCCCCAATCGGAAAAACTACTGAAACGAACTACAGGTTCAAAAGTTTTTACTACACCTGAGAACTCATCAACCACCTCTTTTCCCAATCCTACGCAAAGTCTCTCTACCTTTTCAAGTTCTGCTTCAACAGAAATGACCGGGGAAATACCTACCCACGTCTCCGAATCTGGCAAATAAAAATTCTTGAAGATCGAAGCAATACGGGAATTTGGAACCACTATAGGAGTGTTTG
Source organism: uncultured bacterium (assembly GCA_964654765.1). Classification (GTDB taxonomy): domain Bacteria; phylum Hydrothermota; class Hydrothermia; order UBA1063; family UBA1063; genus UBA1063. Next base: position 4,463 of record CAZZKY010000100.1, read on the forward strand.
AAAGGTCCTTAATCAAAGTATTGCTCCATGTTATATCTTCCACATATCCTTCTCCCCCATTTCCAATCTTGCATAATCACCAATCTTCAGCCTTCCATTTGCAATTATGTGAATTTCAGTTATCAGGTTTGCCAGAGTATTTCGAAGAGCCAGTACAATAGCAATGCCTCCTTTATTAAGCCCCGTTAGAATTGGTGCTGCTGACATACCAAGAGTGTGTAAAAGGACAAGAGCACCAATTAATTAAACGACAATACATACAAGGTTTTGTAAGAAGAGTAACTACATGCAACGCTGTTTTAACTCTTGCCATAGCTGTATCTACCAGTTTTCCCTATAATTTTTTCAAAGCCACCGTGACAGAAACAATAGCAACTACATAAAAGAATTGCCTGAAACTTTTCATTACCGAAGATTCAAGTTTGATCCGACCCACGAGGATATACGAATCGATCAAAATTGCCCACAATATATCCCAATATTGGAGAGACCAGACAACGCCTCTTCACCTCGTCTTTTTTTTAAAAAATTGTGATAACCCCTTTAGAATTAGTTGGTCTATAAGAACACCCGTTACAGTTCCGATAGCCAAAGCAATAAAATCTTAAAAATCGTGCATACCCACTTCGTTTTGTAATAACATAACACATAAATTAGGAAATCTGTAACAAATGGCCTATACATACTTTACAATGGCTAAAACCTTTAATAAAAAGCCTAAACTTTTGAAGATTCGTTGAGGCAAAGCTAAAATTATTTACACAACCGGGAGGTACACAATGGAATGTAAAAAAGAATATAACCTGAAAAACCGTTGCACCTGTTCCTATCCAACTTGTTCAAAAAAAGGCCTTTGCTGTGACTGTATAGCCTACCACAGGGCCAACAGAGAACTTCCCGCCTGCTACTTTCCCCCTGAAGCCGAAAGAACTTATGACAGATCAATAGAATATTTTATCCGGCTCTATACCAAAAAGAAAGGCTGATCTTAGCTGTATTTTCTATTTTAGCAGTTTCTCAATCTTTTGGCTGAGGACCTCATCCATTCGAGGTAGAGAGCCGACTATTCGAGAGAAAATGAAACCATTTCTGTCTATTATGATGTGGGTAGGAACTGCAGTAACGTTATATTTTTCATACACACCGTCTGTATCAAAAGCAATGGTATATTTAAACTCATTTTGACTCAAGTAATTGGCCACTCTCTCTTTGAGGTCGTTAGTAATTGCAACAAAAACCACGTCACTACTGCCCTTGTACTTTTCTACCAAACTATTGAGTTCAGGTATCTCTCTTCTACATGGCCCACACCAGGTAGCCCAAAAGTTCAGAACTATTACTTTCCCTTTTAAATTTTTCAAGCTCAACTTCTTGCCATCAATGGTCTCAACTGAAAAATCTGGTGCAGTCACTCGATTCTCCTCTACACCCTTTTTCAAATTAGATACCAGAACCCTTACGGAATCTTCAGCTACTCTAATGGAGGTAAGTTTCCCTTCGAGAGTTTTTACAATGCGATCTTCTTCGGCACCTGTTAATATTGCATAAGCGTAATGCTTAATCGCTTTTTCAAAATTCCCAGTAGCAAGAAGTAAATCACCCAGCTGCTCGTGATCACCGAAGTCAGCGTATAAATCTCCACCCTGCACCTCTATGGCCTTTTCAAGCACTGCAATTGCCCTTGCAGTATCACCAATATTCGTAAAGTACCGAGATTCAACACGATAAAGGTCTGTAAGATTCCTCTTCACAGCTTTATCTCTCGATTTAGCATCATAAAAGGGATAAGTAAAAGAATAGGCGATGGGATTAAAGGACTTTTCCGCCATCACAAGCAGGCTATCAATAATCCTGTAACTTAAAGCACCCATTTCCATTCTCAGCGACGCCTCCGCCACATAGGGAGACGGATCCATTGGGAAAATCTGCTGTAACTTTTTCAAATAATCAATGGCTTTGATGGTATCACCCTGCACAAGATAAGCATAATACAAAGAGTAATAATAATTCCTCAAGATATTTCTAATTCTTGAGGAGGGCTCTCTAATGTAATCTGCATACTTGTTTAACCCGACCTCCAACCACTTGGCGCCCTCCTTAGGATTTAAACTTCTTGCATATTGATACAAGTAACTCATTGCCACATCCAGGGCCCCCGGTATGAAAGGAGTTTCTGCGATTTGCTTAAAGTAATCATAAGTTTTTGAAAAAGAAAAGAAGTAAGCAACATTAAAAGCGGCAACCTGAGAAAGTAAATCGCCCGTGTTAAAAAGAGAATCAACGATATTCTCAAGTTCGTAAAGATACTTTGCTTTGCTACGCTCGTCTTCGAGCTTGAAATATTGCAAAATCTTAAGTCTCGCAAAACACATTGGATCATAGGGGTAATACTTCAGACCCTTCTTATAAATTTTCTCTGCTTTTCTTATGACTTTCTTTTGCTCCTTAGGGCTTAAATTTGCGGCATAAGGAATAGCCTTCTCCGTATGCATTCCCTTGTAATAGTATGCAAGAAACATCGGCTTTTTCCCATAATAGAACATCAACCCCTCACCATCGGGGAAATACACGATATTACTATCGACAATCCTCCATATCACGTAAGAGGTAAGGGTGTCCGGTTCGACAACAAAAGAAATGGCTTTATTTTCAACCTTAGCCGGTATAACATCAAAATCAAAATCAAGATTTTCCTTAAGGTATACAACCTCAACAAAAGGAGACTTAAAATCCCCCTTTATAGAAATATGGACCTTCTCACCCATCTGGGGTTTAACAGGATTCACTCTGTAAGTGCTGCAGGAAACAACAAGAAGCAAAAGCGATAACAACATAATTGATACACTCCTTTTTGTCTTCATCTTCAAACCTCCCTTAAATTGAAAAACTTAATTATTTCAACGTCCAAGCCTTCTTTTAGATCCTCAGGTTTTACTTCCTTAACAATCTTACCTTCGCGCAAAAAAAGGACCCTGTCAGCAAGGGTAGACGCAACCTCAAGATCATGTGTCACTATAATGGAGGTGGTCTTTTTTTCCTCGTTAAGCCTCTTAATTATTTCCACCAATGACCTTCCGGTAGCAGGGTCCAATCCGGCAGTAGGTTCATCATAGATTACCAGTTTTGGCTCCATTATAAGAGCCCTTGCTATAGCTACTCGCTTTTTCATCCCTCCGGAGAGCTCAGCAGGCATTAGATTCTCAGTTCCTTGCATTTCAACAAGCCTAAGCATTTCAAGAACCTTTTCCTTAACTTCCTCTTCAGAAATCTCCCCTTTTAAAAAGGGATATGCTACATTTTCAAAGACCGTTAGTGAGTCAAATAAAGCAGAGTTTTGAAAAACAAAACCTATATTTTCACGTAGCCTAAAAAGTTCTTCTCTCTTAATCTTAAATATGTTTCTTCCGAAGAGGAATACATTGCCCTTATCAGGTCTCAAAAGTCCTACAATTATTTTTAGCAATACAGTCTTGCCTGCCCCGCTCTTCCCAAGAATGCAAACAGCTTCCCCCTTTTGAATAGAAAAGCTAATGGAGTTGAGAACTCTTTTGTTCAAAAAGGTTTTAACAACGTTCTCAACCCGCACAATCTCATCCATATATCAAGCTCCCAATTATGTAGTCAAAAAACAGTACAAACACTGACGAGTATATCACCGCTCTCATCGTTGCCAGACCCACTCCTTTCGCTCCCTCTCTACTGGTAGTTCCTGTATAGCAACTAACCGTTGTAATTATAAACCCGAATATCAATCCCTTTAAAATACCGCCGAGAAAATCCTTGACATAGAAAAAATCAAGAAAAGACCTAAAAAAAGCCGAAAATTCAACATCGAGCACAATATTTGAAACAACCGCAGAGCTCAATATCGCCATAAAGTCAGCGAAAACCACAAGAAGCGGTGTTACCAGAGTACCAGCAAAAACCCTCGGAAGGATAAGATATTTGTAAGGATCAATACCCATAACCTCCATGGCATCGAGCTGGTCCGTGACATTCATAGTCGCAATTTCAGAGGCGATAGCAGCCCCAGCTCTACCCGCAAGTATCAAGGCAGTAAGAACTGGTCCCAGCTCAATGGTAACCATTTTCCCGACCCCGGCTCCAAGCAGATCGAGAGGCAAAAGTCCTCTTATTTGATAAGCACTCTGAATACTGGTAACCATTCCAGTGAAGGAAGCAGCAAGGGCGACAATGAAGAGGGAGCTTATAGCAAAAAATTCCAGCTGTCTCAACACTTCTTCCTTTTTCAAATTGGTAATTCCGGAGAGGGAATAATAGACCATTAAAAAATAGGCACCAAGATGCCTTAATGCTTCTCTTAAAAAAGGAACTACCACTTGAACCTTTCCAAAAAATGTGTATCTATGTTTCCCTGCACAAAATCTTCATTTTCCAGCAATTTTAGGAAAAATGGAATCGTCGTTTTCACACCATCGATAACTGTCTCTTCCAAAGCCCTCTTCATCCTCGAAATAGCGGAAACCCTGTCCCTGTCATGAACAATTATTTTCATAATCAAGGAATCGTAGTAGGGCGGAATATTGTACCCTTGGTAGATGTGTGTATCTACTCTGACCCCCGGCCCACCTGGAAGGTGAAGGAGATTGATTTTCCCGGGCGAAGGTGTAAAACCTCGCTCTGGATCCTCAGCATTTACCCTTACCTCTATTGCATGCCCCGTAAGTTTTATTTCTTCCTGCTTTAAACTTAACTTTTCTCCCATCGCTACCAGGATTTGAAGCTTTACGAGATCAATACCGGTCACCCATTCTGTTACCGGATGTTCAACCTGAATCCGAGTATTCATCTCCATAAAATAAAAATTACCCTCCTGGTCCATCAAGAATTCGAGGGTACCAGCGGAGTAATAGCCAATGGAGAGGGCACCTTTGACAGCATAAGCGCCTATCTTCTCTCTCATTTCTGGTGAAACGGCTGGTGAAGGAGATTCTTCTAACAACTTTTGGTGTCTCCGCTGAATGGAACACTCTCTTTCTCCTAAATGGACCATATTACCATAGCGATCACCTATTACTTGAACTTCAATGTGTCTCGGCCTTTCAACGTACTTTTCTATGTAAACTCTTGGGTCACCAAAGGCAGCTTCCGCTTCCTTCTGGGCCATATTGAAAGCCCTCTCAAGGGCTTCCATATCTCTGACTACTCTCATGCCCTTTCCGCCACCGCCAGCAGCAGCCTTGATAATAACGGGCAATCCTATTTCCTTAACTACCTTTACAGCCTCGTCGAAGGAGGTAACGGGGTCTTCCGTACCGGGAAGTATAGGAACTCCTACCCTTTTCATAGTCCTTTTAGCTTCGATCTTATCTCCCATCAACCTTATACTTGTAGATGAAGGACCAATAAAAACAAATCCACTCGCCTCTACGAGTTCAGCAAAATCCGGATTTTCGGATAAAAAACCATAACCTGGGTGAATGGCATCAACTCCAGCAATTTCTGCAGCGCTTAGAATCCGAGAAAAATTTAGATAGCTTTCTTTAGACTGTGCGGGACCTATACAAACGGCGTAATCAGCCATCTCTACGTGGAGTGAATCCTTATCCGCTTCCGAATAGACCGCAACGGATTCAATCCCCAACTCTCGAAGTGCTCTTATCACCCGAACGGCAATCTCCCCTCTATTAGCGACAAGTACCCTCTTAAACATGTTGATATTTTAAAGTTTCACTGGGAAACCAACAAAATCAAAATTGTCTTTGACATCCGAAATATTTACAAATCCAATCCACTTCTTGCTTTTTAGGCCTTTTATTTCGATACCAAAATCGATCTCTTTCGCATCGTATTGAGTCCACCCCTGCCCATTTTCATAAAAAGCCAACACTCTTTTTCCCTTTAGCCCTTCCTGAATCTTTCCCATTACCTCATAAGCCACTTGGTAAGCTATCTCGTAGCGTTCATCTTTAATTTCTGGTTCAAGATCATTTAATCTGTATGACATGGCAGACGGTTCATGAGAGTATTTAAAAATTGCTATCCTCTCTGGCTTATCCTCTTCAAGAAAATTAATCAGTAGTTCAAAGTCTTTTTCCCTTTCAAGGGGATACCCAACCATGATGTCAACACGAATAAAAAAATTAGGCAAATATTTTCTTATAAGCTCAATTGCCCGTCTTACGGATTTTGCCCCACCAGCCCTCTTCATTGATTTTAAGACCTTATCAGAGACATGCTGAATGGGAACATGAAGATAGGGCAAAATATCCGGTATTTCTCCGATTAAACGGACGAGTTCCTCATTTATACCATGGGGATGAAGATACATAAGCCTATAGTATACTCCTTCTGGAAGTTTTTTGAGAAGGGAAGGAAGTCTAACTCCAATATCTGCTCCGTAAAGAGTCAAGTCCTGTGCGATTAAGACAAATTCCTTTACCCCAATACCTTGCAAATATGATACTTCTTTTACTATATCTTCAATAGGACGTGAACGGAGCGGACCTCTTATTTTAGAAATCACACAATAACTGCATTTGCGAGTACAACCTTCCTGCACCTTTACATAATGGGATAGAGTAACTTGCGAGAAATCTTGATTTTCAAAATTTGGCAAAATCGTTTGTTTTAAACTTTCTTTTCCTCTCCCGTCTCCCACAATGCTATCTACCTTAGCCAGCTCTACATTTTTTTCCTTCAAAAAATTAGTTCCATACCTTTCTACCGCACAGCCGGTGACAAGAACCTTTTTCTTCCTCTTCCGCCAGTACGAAACTCTTTCTTTAAGTTCATCGATAGCCTCCTGTAAAAAGCCGCAACTATTAATGATTATCACCTCTGCTTCTTTGGGACTTACAGAAAACTTCCCCTGAATCTTAAGCCTTTTTGAAATTATCCTTGAATCAACTTCATTTTTGGGACATCCTAAGGTCTCTATGTAAAAAGAGCTAAAATCCATCATAAAGCCTTTCGGCGAGCAGTGGATTTAAACCGGCGCGGATCACCTCCGCCACAGTTTCGAAAATATCATATTCTACCCTGTAATGTCTGTATACCCCTTCTTCCATATCAAGAATGCCGAAACTGGCTTCAGGGTTCCCATCCCTTGGTTGTCCTACGCTCCCGGGATTAATCAGGTAGCGTTTCCCTTCCTTAAATCTCACATACTTTTCAACGGTGATTACTTTCTCCTTTTCTTCGTCATATTCATATATAACGGGTATATGGGTATGTCCAAAAAAAGTAACCTTTTTGGAAGTGAGCCTCAGTTCTCTCCCAGCCTGAACAGATGAGTAGATATACTCAAACTCTTCTGGTTCTGAGGGGGAGCCGTGCACAAACAAAAAGCCATCCGTTTCAGCAGTAAAGGACAAAGATTTTAAAAACTCAAGGGTTTCCTTAGAGATTACCTTAATGTTATAAAACAGTGCTTCCCTCGCAAGCTCGTTAAAATGCAGGGTAATTGATTGAGGATGCAGAAGTCCATAGTCATGGTTTCCTATCACGGCAATGGTAAGATCCTTTTTAATAAGCTCTACAACTTCGTTTGGACTTGTATAATAACCAACGAAATCACCAAGACAGATTATTTTGTCATAGCCTATCCTTCTGGCTTTGGCAAGAACCGCTTTGAGAGCAGGCAAGTTAGAATGAATATCAGATATAACCAGGTATCTCATTGTGAAAGCCCCAAAGTTTTGGCAATCGAATCCATTACTGCATTAACAAGAAGAGGTGCCCTATTAGAAGAGAACTTTTTCGCAAGATTTACCGCCTCAGAAATAGTAACCTTATAGGTGACATCGTCTATTCCGAGAAGTTCACATACACCAAGCTCCAGAATCGACAAATCTAAGGGATTCATCCTCTCTATTTCCCACCTTTCAAGATGCTGACCTATTAGTTCTAAGGCTCTATCTTTATGTTCTTCATGTGCCTCAATAAGCCTCTTGTAAAAGTCTCTCGTTTCCTCATCAATTTTGGTAATCTGCAAATCTTCCTCATCAAGGAGTGATAATACCTCCTGTTCACAATCCTTTGCCCTCAACTTTTCCTTGACCTTCGAACAATAGACTGTTAGCAGAGCCAGTTCCCTCGCCACCTTTCTGGATTCAGCTATTCCCATACCCGAAAAATTCTCTTAAAGCCCTTATCAGCTTTTCGTTTTGTTCCTGAGTTCCAACCGTTATTCTAAGAGAAGTAGGCAAGCCATAGTTTTTAACAGGTCTTACGATAATTCCTCTCTTTAAGAGGTAATTATAAGGAATATCCGAATCCATGCCAAAATCTACGAGAATAAAGTTACAAGCAGATTCGTAGTATTTTAAATTGAGCGCACTCAACTCCTTGTAAAGATACTCCAGACCCTTTTTGTTTACCGTTAAGGATCTTTCAAGGTGCTCGCTATCATCCAATGCATAATAAGCGGCTATCTGAGACAGCGCGTTAACATTAAAAGGCAATCGCGTTCTCCTCAAAGCATCAATTATGTCCCTTTTTGCAAAGGCATATCCCAGTCTAAGTCCTGCAAGCCCGTATATCTTCGAAAAAGTTCGTAAAATAATCACATTTTTACCGTTCTTGACATACTCTATTGTCTCCTTGAATTTCTCTCCCCTTATGTACTCATAATAGGCCTCATCCCAAACCACAATTACATCATCGGGAACGTGCTTCATGAAGTCCTCAACTTCCCCCTTTTCACAAAAGGTACCCGTTGGATTGTTAGGATTAGCGATAAAAACAACCTTAGTATCCCCCCTTATAGCTTTCAAAATTGCCTCGAGGTTAATCTTACCATTCGCCATGGGTGTTTCGATGACATTAGCACCTATTAACTCACCGATTATTTTATACATGATGAAAGACTTTTCTGAAGTAACAATGCTCTCTCCAGGGTTTACAAAAGCAAGGCCTATCATAAGCATTATTTCAACAGAACCGTTGCCCAAGATTACCTCATCGATTGTGAGGTTATTCAATTCCGAAAGCTTTTTAACCAGATTATAGGCAGCATCATCGGGATAAAGATTAAGCTCATTAAGCTTCTTCGAAATGGCTTCAATAGCCTTCGGTGAAGGTCCTAAGGGATTTTCATTAGAAGCCAATTTGATTATTTCTCCGGCAATTCCAAGTTCCCTTGCAAGTTCCTCGATGGGCTTTCCAGGAATATAAGGTTTCACGCTTCTTAATTTCCATCGGGCAAGGTTATGCATTTCCCCTCCAAAGGTTTACCAATTAATATTTTTTCCCCATTTTTCAACAAGATGACAATTTTTGAATCGGGCCTTGAAAACAAAAGCCTAACCCGATTCCCCATAACAATCCCAATAGGGAAATCTTCAGAAAAGATAGAAGATTTTGAAAGAAGCTCATACTCAACATCATACTCTCTATGGTAGACTCCCGTGTATCCAAAATACCAAAGTAAACCGACAAAAACTTTAAGTGCTATATACTTAGCAACTTCATTTTCAGCAAGCCACTCCTTCCCAAAAGCACCCCTGGAATTTATAACAATCCTGGGTCCAGAAAGCTGAATCACGAAATAACTACCATAAGGCATCATTAAACAAGGAGGATCATCTTTATAAAGAGTAACACCAGAAACAGCTTCAGCAAGCTTTCTCGAACTCTCGTCCCTCTCGTAGAAAAAAACGTATAAATCATCTTTTAGGTGTAATCTTGAGTTGCTAATCTGGACAGAAGCGTCAACGCCTTCCCTTACAGCTTTCTTCACCTTCGAGTAATCATCAATCTCCTGCCAGGGGTAATCTCTTGTTAACAGAGGAATACCACCCGCATTTTTAACGAGCAACACCAAATTCTCCGCTACTTTCCAACTTCTCCCAACTGCAGAGTAATCCGAAAAATCCCTGTTATCAATGTCAATCAGTATCTTCTTACCAAACAAAACGCCATTGTAAAGAGGTTTCAAGTAGATTTTATCTATGGACTCAGTGGAAAGCTCTGTCTCAAGAGCATAATAACCATCCTTTGAAAAAATAACCTTTTCTTTTTCCTCTTCACGGCTTCTTTCCAGTTCAAAAATCCCAAATTCCTCGCTAAAAGTCACAAAATCTTCACCCTGGATCAGCACATTTTTCAAAGGCTTTTTCGTATTCTCATCAAAAACAAATCCCGTAATGTTAGTTTTCCTTTTGGGGATATTTTCCACAGACAATCTCCCATCCAAATTGCCTATGGTAAAGTTAAGCTTTATCTCGTCCTTGATGCCTTTTAGCAATATGTAAAAAGAACCAGTTTCGTCAGAAATTTCCCGTTTTGCCTCTATAATCGTTTCCAGCTCACCGGGTTTGTAAATCCCTCTTCTAATTGCTCTGACGCTGGCCTCAATTTTATCAACACTGAGGCGAACCCCCTCGGGTATGGGATTAAGATGCTTATCAAAGCCTCTAATTTTGACCAGCTGGTAACCAGCATAAGGCAATATTGATGCACTGAAATATGCCACATCCGGTTCAATTTCAATGGTTTCTATTATATGAGGAAGACCTTTACCAGACAAAGTTCTGCCTTTTATCTCTACATAATGAATTCCACCAGGTAAATATTCCTTTAAAAGGGTAACATCTTTTCCCATCACCTGAAAATATCTGAATTCCTTGCCATCGACCAATACCTTTACTTGATCGCGGGAAACTTCCTCACTGAAAGCAAAAGAGATGAATTCATCTTTAATCTCAAACCCTCTATACCTGCAAAAATCTAACTCGGAAAATTTGATGAGTGCATTCCCCACTATGTTCGAAATTTCTTCCAACCTTTTTCCCTTCAGCAATTTCCTTTCCTCTTCTTCATTAGTTATGTAAGAACACTCCAAAAGCAACCTAACCGGCACCTTGCTCTTGAGCACAGTATATCTCGATGGAATGGGCCCAACGCAAGGAATATCTAAGCGACTTCTGAACTCTTCACATATTAACTCTCCGAGATCCATGGAAGGGCCACTTTCTTCAAAGGGAAAATAGACCTCCGTCCTATTTAAATTTGGATTTCGTAATGCATCAGCATTGAAATGAAGAGAAATAAAGATGTCCGCTTCCTTGGATTCGGCAAATCTTACCCTTTCTTCTAATGGGACATCCACATCCCCTTCACGTGTCAAAAAAACCTGGAACTTGCTTTCCAAGAGATCTTTCAAAAGGAATGCCAACTTTAAATTCAGTTCCTTTTCTGCAAGGCCAGAAGACCCAACCGCACCAGAAGATTGGCCACCGTGCCCTGGATCTAAAACCAGCCTGAGTTTATGAGAACGCATAGGTATAATTTTACATGATAAAATGCGAAAGTAAAATAAAGAGAAATGGAAAACGCTTGAAAATATGCAATTTGCACTGATTCAAAATCAGGTTTAAACTTAATTCATTCAAAGGAGGAGTAAAATGAACGTAGGTAATCTTGATGCAATAATTAGGGCCATTGTTGGTTGGGCACTAATCCACCTGCAACCAGTCCTAAAAGTTCAGATGAGTAAGCCTTTGAAAGTTATTCTCCTCATCATTGGACTCATCCTGGTGATTACAGCCATTACAAGATATTGCGCACTTTACAAGCTTTTTAACATATCAACACTTTAACACCCGGGCTCACAAGAAAAATTAAACCTATTAAACAATCAATTAACGCAAAAGTAAGAGGGGTTCTCGTAGGTAATTTTACTCAAATTTGTCTTTATAATTAACCCATGCCAATACCCGAAAGGCTGTTAGAATTTATATGTTGCCCAAAATGCAAAGGTGACCTGATTTATGACCGCGAGCATGATTTCCTCATCTGTCCCAACTGCAAATTAAAGTACCCAATAATAGACGACATTCCCGTTCTTATTATTGAGGAGGGGAAGCCAATAGATGATTCTAATTCTTTTAACTCTTAGTTTTGTTACTGATTTTTTCAAGATTGAAAAGAAACTTGACGGTGAACTGGTTATAAGGTTTGAAGGTCCTGAATTTTTTGCTACTTACAGTGATTCAAAGGAAGGGAAATACATCTTCCCTGTTGGAGACCTTCTAATTTCTTCATCACCGGATGCTCCTTTTTTGCCCTACTATGAAATAAAGGTCGCCCTGAATACCGTTACAAAATTTAACTGTTCAGTAAAACCCTTAAGATTCGAATTCTATAATAACCTTCTTCTTCCTACGGTTCCCAAATTCAAGAACGACGGGTTAAGTATAGAATTTTCAACCTACAGAGGAAACAAAACCCCTTCAAAAAATCTTATCTATAAAGGGGAAACAGTAATTATTAATGGGATTCCATCCGCTCTTATCTACTTTACCCCTTATTCTTATGACCCATCTACAAAAACCTTTCAGTACATAAAAAACGCAGAGATAGTGATTCACTTTGATAAACCACAGAAATCTCTCGCGCTTACAAAAGGATGGTACGATTCCTACCTGGAACCCAATTTCCTTAACTATTCCGGCGTCAGGGTTGAAAAGGGAAAATCGCTACAAAATAACCCCTTCGAGGAAGGCATTCTATGGTTTCAATTCAAAATATTAGAAGATGGTTTTTATTCGGTCTCTTATGAAGACCTTGAAAAAGCAGGGCTTCCCTATCCTTTCCCAATACAGCAGATAGCAATCTATATAAGGTCAGTAGATACGCTTCCATCGTCACCAGCCGACACTACAAATCATTTTCATAAATTGCCCTTCGAAGTCCTGGACAAAAATGGAGACGGAACTTTCAACAGTGGAGATGAATTGAGATTTTTTACACCGGGTCCAAAGGGGCTGAGAAACTATTTAACGGGGAACGAAAGAACTCCATTGGAGATCGTAAGGCAGATAAAGTATTTTAAAAATCCCTATACTGATACCCTCTCCATCTGGTTAGCCTTCGGCCTAAGTGGAGAAAGCTTTCACGAGGTATATTCTGCCTCTTCTCAGGAAATCAGCGAACTTTATACATTCTACCATTACGAAAAAGACCTCGTAAACATAGCCTGGAAAGGCTTACTGTGGCTTGGCGAAGAAATTTTCAGGCCAATTTCTTCACAAGAATTAGGAGTTAACTACTATTTTGACCTCCATTCTCTTGCTTCTCGCTCGGGCTTTTTCAGAATTCAGTATGCAGGTGCTACGGGTACATTTCACCAATTTAAAGCAGTGTTAAACTATCAGGATACCTTGCAAGACTTCTCCACCGGATATGTGGTGAGAGAGCTTTTTGGAATGGTAAATTCAATATCGGGAACAAACACGTTGAGGTGCATTCTCTCAACTACAAATCCAGCTGTAGAAGACAGAATTTATATTGACTACTTTACCCTTTACTATAAAAGAGTGGTCACAACCTTAAGTGATGAAACTGCCTTCTTCGCGGACACAGATTCGATTATTGCCAGGTTACCAATAGGCTCAAGTGTTAAAGCTGTCTTTGATGTTACAAACCCATATCATCCAAGGAAACTGAGGATTTTCACTTACAACAAAGGACGTTACATTTCGGATACTTTAAAACCCGGAAAAATTTACTACTTCGCATCTTCCATTAAAAAACCTGCTAAGATTCAACTATCCCCGGAAGCAGGGGCTCTATACACGTTGAGAGAAGACATCAACTATATATTAATAACGCAAAAGTCCTTCGTCTCATCACTCATAGGTTACAAAAATTACCGTGAGAAAAATATGCTAAAATTCATAGATGGAAACTGGGAAAGAAAAAGCGGAGTGGTTGAAATCTGCACCGTTGAAGATATAATGAGAGACTTTGGATTTGGCATCTACGACCCTGTAGCAATAAGAAACTTTTTAAAATTTCAATACGAAAAAGGAAATGGAAATCTTATTTATGTTGGACTTTTTGGAGATGCTTGCTACGATTACAAGGACATCAATGGAACGGGAGGAAACCTTGTTCCTGCCTACGAGCCGTTCTTATCAACCAATATTGAAGAAGAAAAGGGAGCAAAGGACGATTTTTACGCTGATTTCGACGGAGACGGATTTGCCGACCTTTTCATAGGGAGAGTTCCCTTCAGAACAAAAGAACAATTGGGGGTTTTCTTAGATAAACTATACAAATATGAGAATAACACAGTATTCAACAACTGGCGCACAAAAGTTATATTCATAGCAGATGACGAGTATGGAGAGAGCGGATACCCGAGTGAAATTGGATTCCACATCCCACTTGCCAATAATATTAGAAGAGACACCGTGATCACACCTCCCTTTTTAGAAATCAAATTAGTCTATGAGACGTCTTACGGAGTCGTGGGAAACAGTGTGGACAGAACGAGAAGAGGCCAAGAAGCCAAGAAAGATTTTGTAAGAAAATTCAACGAAGGAAGCTTTATAACAACCTTTTTTGGTCATGGTAATCCCGTTCAGCTAACCCACGAGCAGTTACTGCTTCTTCAGGACCTGCCTTTACTTAACTCAAACTACAAAAACCCTATCAGCATATTTCTCTCCTGTAAGGTGGGAGCCTTTACAAGAGAAAATCCGCCTTTGGGAATTGCAGAATATATGAGCATATACAACCAAAGTATCGCTACAATCGGCTCAACCATAGGACAGTTCGTCTCGATAAACTACTTCTTTGGACGCAATATTCACAGCACTCTTTCAGATAGAAAACTCCATCCCCTTGGGGAGGTCGTTAACAGAGCCAAAACCAGTTCGTTGTCCCTCACCTATTATCATTTATTTGGAGACCCTGCCACCATCGTTTACCTTCCACTACCAGATTCCATACTCAACATTTCCGTGCCCGATACCCTGTGGATTGCGAAAAAGAACACCTTTGAGTTTACAAATCTACAGCAAAATTCAGAATATTACTCAATATTATTCCATAAGCCTTACGAGGAAACATATACCAATCCATCAACTCCCACGGTTTCCGTTACATACCTCGGTGAAAACAAGGTGCTTTACCGAGCACCGTTCTCACCAAGGAATGAAAAGGATTCCATATCCTTTTTTATGCCAGGAACGGCCGATACCGGTAGTGGCTTCTGCTTTTCAATACTAAGAAAGGCACCTGATAAAAGAATCCATACCCTTCACGTATCAGACCTGACTGCTTCCATCGGCAACATATCAACCCAAGACCGCACAGGGCCTGATATAAAGGTATTCATAAATGGAAGAGAAGTTTCAGAGGTCACAGAGGCCCCACTCTCCTTCAGACTTAAAGTCATTCTCGAAGACAGTTCCGGTATAAACCTTTATAATGTTTTTGCTGAGGAAAAAGGTGTTATGCTTTTTGTAGATAACAGTTTCATCGATTTAACACCTTACTTTGAATTTTACCCAAACTCTTACACAAAGGGGGAAGTGAATTACCTCGTCTCTTCAGAACAACCAGGTACAAAAGAGTTTAAACTTGTTGCTTACGACAACCTTAACAACATGAGTCAGAAGAGTTTTAGGTTGAACTTGAAAAACATAACGGAACTCTGCGATGAATTTCTAATATTCCCCAATCCTGTAAGTAAAGAAGACAGGATTTATTTCACCTTCAGAATAAGTAAAAGCGCACATGCCAAATTCGAAATTTTCACAATTTCAGGACGAAAAATTTACCAAAGTCTGGAAACGGAATTCACGGAAGGCTTTAATCAGATCTCTTGGAACCTCAGGGATACCTTTGGAGACAAGGTTTCCAATGGTCTCTATTTTGTAAAATTGACTATAAAAACTCCTGATGGACAAAAACAGGAATTAATAAAAGCCTTTGTAATTGGAAAATAGGAGGTTCAGGATGGCACCTGAAAAAAATTTTGAAGAAAAAATGGACACAATAATCGGCCAGGGAGCCGAAGTGACGGGCAACATATCTGTCTTAGGAAGCGCCAGGATAGATGGAAAATTCAAGGGAAACGTGAGGGTACAAGGGACTCTAATCGTTGGAAAAGCCGGCATTGTCGAAGGCGATGATATCTCCGCAAAATCAGCAGTTATTGGAGGTACAGTGCGAGGAAAGCTTCACGTTGAAGAAAAAGTGCTTTTTGAGTCCACCGCGCGATTCACAGGTGAACTGACCTGTAAAACTCTCGTAGTAGAAGAAGGGGTTATCTTCGAAGGCACCTGTTCAATGCAAAAAACCCCACCTAAGGAGGCAAAATAGGAGTAATTTTTGACTCACACTGCCATTTAAATGACCCGCAATTCAAAAAAGATATAGAAGAAGTTATTGAAAGAGCAAAATCTTTTGGCGTAGAAAAGGTCCTTATACCTGGTTACGATCTACCTTCTTCAATAAAGGCTTTAGAAATTGCAGAGAAGTACGATTTTTTTGCCTCTTGCGGATTACATCCCCACGACGCAAAAAGATTCACAACCGCTGTATTAAGGGAGATGGAAAGACTTATAAAATCCAGTTCCAAAGTTGTTGCCATTGGAGAAATTGGCCTTGATTTTTATAAAAACTATTCGCCACCAGATATCCAACAAGAAGTATTCAAACAGTTCCTTCAATTTGCAGAAGATTATAAGAAGCCTGTTATCCTCCACGTAAGAAATGCCTATAAGGAGGTCCTTGATATCATAAAGGATTTCCATTTGGTATCTGTTATTTTTCATTGTTTTAGCGGGAATCCTCAAGAAGCAGAACTAATATTACAGGAGGCCAATTACTATATCTCTTTCTCAGGCACGATTACATACAAAAATGAGACACTACAGAAAGTTGCAAAGATAGTTCCAGTAGAAAAAATTCTAATTGAAACCGATGCCCCTTACTTAACTCCTTCTGTTGAAAAAGGCCGCAACGAACCGGCTTACGTTAGGCATGTGCTCAAGAAAATAAGCGATCTTAAGAAGATTGATTATAACGAATTAGCTGAAATAACTTATAACAATACACTAAAAGCCTTTGAAATTCACCAAAAAATGTGAAATTGAACCGCCCCCTCCCAAGGGAGGGGGCGTTAAAAATTTACGCTTTCAATACCTTTTCTATTCTCTCCAAAGCCCAGTCGATCTCTTCTTTGGTAATTACAAGAGGTGGCGCGAAGCGAATCACCTGATCGTGGGTCTCCTTTGCAAGAATTCCGAGCTCCATTAATTTTTCACAGAAAGGTCTTGCACTACCGTATTCTTTCTTTATTTCCACACCAATAAGAAGACCTCTACCCCTGACTTCCTTAACATAAGGGCTATTGATTTCCCTAAGTCTATTCATGAAGTAATTCCCCAGTTCTTCCGCCCTCTCTGGAAGTCTCTCTTCAATTATAACATCAATGGCAGCCATGGCAACCGCCGCAGCAAGGGGATTACCACCAAAGGTAGAACCGTGATCTCCGGGTCTAAAAACATCCATCACATCTTCATTCGCAAGGATTGCCGAAACTGGATAAACACCACCACCAAGTGCTTTTCCAACGATGAGAATGTCTGGTTTAACCCCTTCCCTATCCATCGCAAAGAGGGTCCCTGTTCTTCCAAACCCCGTCTGAATTTCATCAGCCATTAAAAGTACATTGTGTTTTTTCGTGATTTCTCTCACTGCCCTGTAATAACCTTCAGGAGGTACGATCACCCCTCCCTCCCCTTGAATTGGTTCCACAAGAAAACCAACTGTATTTGGGGTTATTGCCTTTTCCAGAGCCTCCGCATCGCCAAAAGGAATCATTTTGAAACCGGGTGTAAATGGTCCAAAGCCAAATCTGTACTGCGGTTCGGAAGAAAAGCTAATTATTGTGATTGTCCTTCCATGGAAATTATTTTCACAAACAATTATCTCAGCCTTATCTTCCTCAACCTTCTTCTTTAAATACCCCCATTTCCTTGCAGTCTTTATAGCGGTCTCTACGGCTTCCGCCCCTGTATTCATAGGAAGAGCCTTATCAAAACCCGCAACCTCGCAGAGTTTTTTCAAAAAAGCACCCATCTTATCATTATGGAAGGCTCTGGAAGTTAAAGTTATTTTGTTTGCCTGTTCAATCAAAGCATTAATGATTTTGGGGTGTCTGTGGCC
>CAZZKY010000101.1:0-3568 GCA_964654765.1 uncultured bacterium
TCACATTCTCCCGAAAAACTCTTCAATGAACGCCTTTATTTCGTCCCTAACCTTCCTTGTAAACTCCAGTTTTTCCCTCTCTGAACCTTGAAAGGAAGATGGATCTGGAAAGCTTTTGTGAATATACTCTTTAGCCCCTGGGAAGAAAGGGCAAGATTCCCGCGCCTGATCACAAACAGTAACAACGTAATCAAAAGTTTCACCAGTAAATTCTTCTACACTTTTCGATCGGTGCCCAGACATATCTAAGCCGATTTCCTCCATTACCTTTACCACATAAGGGTTTAGTTTCCCGGGTTTGGTACCGGCGCTATAAGCCTGAAACTTTTCAGGGTAAAGATAGTTAAGAAAAGCCTCGGCCATTTGAGACCGAGCAGAATTATGAGTGCAAATAAAGAGAACTTTTTTCTTCATTTTAAGAATTATAAGCCAAAAGAAAAAGAACACAAATTTTGACTAAAAATGAATGAATATAAAGAGCAAAAGTGATTAGCGCAATCTTGAAAATTTACACACCAACTATTTAATAACATATATACTAAGACACCGCTTCGGGTATTTTTAACAAAAAATTTTTTATTTTACTCATATAAAGCTTCTTGACAACTTAGAGTAAAAATTTAGATACTCAATTAAATAGAGAAGTGAGCACAACTCCCAGTCGGAGGTCAATTTTTACGACCTTATTTAGGATGTATTGAAGTAGCTAAGCATCACAATGATCATTAAATTCATCCTACACGGTCCAACCCTGAATATGAAATAAAATTCGCAGGTTTACAGAATACTACCTTTTATTCAACAATCGATACTTTTCCCTATGCTATTGACATTTTTTACAGATGTCGTTTATTACAATAACCGGTTCAATGTTCTCAACCAACACACTTTTCTCAATAATTTAATTGTGCATTAATACAAAAAAGAAACCTCAGATTTAATACCTTGTAAGTAATTCATAATCAACTGTTTCAATATAACTACTTGATTAAGTTCTCAAAATTGTTGACAAATCTGCGGTTTGTGAACTTCTTGACAAAACAAAAGCGAATAATTATAATTTGTAAGCTTAATGCGGTTAAAAGTTTTTTTCAGAGGTGTAAATTCTGTAGTAGTCCTTCCTATTCATTATAATAGCTTAGTTCAAGCATTCATTTACAAAAACCTCGACGAATGGCTCGCAACAAAGTTACATGATGAGGGATTTAAAGACCCAACCTCAAAAAGAAGTATCAAATTCTTCACCTTTTCGAGGCTTATATCAATCAATAACAGAATAAAAATCAGGGAGAAACATGCCATTTTCCACGGTGAAATCTGCCTCGTGGTTGCATCTCCCTATAACGAATTTATCCAATCTTTCGGCAGTAACCTATTAAAGAAAAATAAGTTTGAAATTGGGAATGAAATTTTTGAACTCGTTTCCATTGAAGTAGAGCCAACACCAGAATACGCTGAAAAAGTTCTTGTGAAAACCATTTCTCCCATTACGGTATACAGCACCGTTTTGACATTAGATGGCAAAAAAAAGATTTACTACTACAGCCCCTTTGAGGAAGACTTTGAGAAACTCCTTTTAAAGAACCTTCAGAGAAAGGCGAGAATATGGTTTGGCAAGGATATTTACGGAGGTTCAATTAAACCCTTTAAAGTCACCAAAAAGGATGAAAAGATTCTACTACACCACGGCAACCTGGTAAAGGGCTGGGATGGTATCTTCGAGCTCAGCCTCCCTCCAGAACTTTTTCAGTTAGCTTTCGAGGCGGGCTTGGGGGCTAAAAATTCCAGTGGATTTGGGTGCATAGAAATATTTGGGCGTAATAACTTAAAAAAGAAAGTACTTTCATAATTTGAGGGAGGAATAACAAAATGCTTTCAGCTGTTGGACGAATTGGGAGTTTACTGGAAGAAATAGAGCATCCTTCCAAACCCATTGAAGGATATGTAGTTGCAATTGTTTTTAACGAGAATTATGAATTCTCAGATATTGAACTTGAGCAATTCCAGATAGAAAAGATTCCTCAATATCTTTATAAAGAAGGAGAAAGCAAAGGAAATAGACCAGCACCCATTGCACCTATCACAGAGGTTGAGAATACTTTTAGGAAGATTAAAAATTGGATAGAAAGTTGTAAAGGAGTACAAAGCTTGAGCAAAGAAGAAAGAGAAATTCTTCAAAAGATAGTAAGCAACATGGAAGAACACAAAGATGAGATTTTACAGAGATTGAGGGAAAAAATAACAGAAGTAGGAAAAAAATCCACTAAATTTCTCGCTTTCAAAATTGGTACAAAATACCCTGGAGAAATCGAACTTTTCACGAAAGCCAAAAGAGCGCTTCTTTACAAAAAAATCGGTAAATCTTCATCTAAAAACAAGACCTGCTCTATTTGTGGAAGAGTTAAGGAAGATATCTCGGCAAGAACCTTAGTATATAATTTTGATACCGATGATAAACCAGGCTTCATAACTGGTTTCGACAAAAGAAACTTTTGGAAGAACTTTCCAGTATGTTCAGAATGTAGAGACCTACTCGAACGGGGCAGAAAGTTTATAGACAATAAACTCACGTTTAGATTTTACGGTCTAAAGTACAACCTTATACCTAATACACTTACAGAGGATGACCAGGTAATCAAAGAAATTATAGACACACTCGCTGATACTCAAAAGTTAGTTACATTAAAAGACAGATCCATAAAAAGAATAACCGATGACGAAGAAGAAATACTTGAATTTTTGTCACAAAAGGGCGATACAATCACACTGAACTTTTTATTTTTACAACAGCAACAGAGTGCCGAACGTGTTCTTCTCCTAATTGAAGACGTACTTCCCTCCAGATTAAGGCAAATTTTTGTCCAAAAAGAAAATGTAGACTCACTATTCGGCGAAGAGTTCAACTTTGGTAAAATCCGAACCTTTTTCAGAAAATCAGACGAAGACAAGAAAACCTATGACCTCGACAAATACTTTTTGGAAATAGTTGATTCAGTTTTTAAAGGAAAAAATCTTAGTTTCAGTTTTCTTGTCAAGTTTTTTATGCAAGTAATAAGAAAAGAGTTCATTAACGATGGTTTTTATTTAAATAGAGCGAAAGATGCTTTAATGTGTGTCTCATTTTTTGAAAAAATTGGCATATTAAGTTTTGAGGAGGTTACAATGGAGCTGAGTATATTTGACCCACTCTTTGAGAAGTACAGTAAATCGCTGAATACCTCTGCAAAAAGAGGGGTTTTCTTGCTCGGTGCATTGACGCAAATGCTATTAAACAAACAGTATTATGAAAGAGGGTCAAAACCTTTTATGAAAAAGCTGAAAGGCTTAAAAATGGACGAAAAGGATATTAAAAATCTCCTGACTGAGGTACAAAATAAATTAGAAGAGTACGATGCCTTTGACATAGTAAAAAGAATGATCGCAAGGGAGTGTGCTCGGTATCTTCTTGAGGCTGGTGATGGCTGGAAAATGTCTGTTGATGAAATAAACTTCTACTTTGTCTGTGGCATGAGCTTAAGCGATGAGGTAGCCCAGTTAGCCTATAAGAAAGAATAAACTGGTGAGGTGG
>CAZZKY010000102.1:0-9997 GCA_964654765.1 uncultured bacterium
TCACATTCTCCCGAAAAACTCTTCAATGAACGCCTTTATTTCGTCCCTAACCTTCCTTGTAAACTCCAGTTTTTCCCTCTCTGAACCTTGAAAGGAAGATGGATCTGGAAAGCTTTTGTGAATATACTCTTTAGCCCCTGGAAAGAAAGGGCAAGATTCCCGCGCCTGATCACAAACTGTAACAACGTAATCAAAAGTTTCACCAGCAAATTCTTCTACACTTTTCGATCGGTGTCCTGACATATCTATGCCGATTTCCTCCATTACCTTTACGACATAAGGGTTTAGTTTCCCGGGTTTGGTACCAGCGCTATAAGCCTGAAACTTTTCAGGGTAAAGATAGTTAAGGAAAGCCTCGGCCATCTGAGACCGAGCAGAATTATGAGTGCAAATAAAGAGAACTTTTTTCTTCATGATAATATTATAAACCTTATTAAAAATTGCGCAAATTCATTCGGTTATACAAAAAGGACTAAACTTAATGCTTTAAGAAGCCTTGAAAATTCAAATATTCAAACTATAATAATTTTCATAAACAAGGAGGTTTTTTATGGTGATTAAGAAAAACCATGCAATCTTGCTTGAAAAGCTTCTTAGGGATGAGGAGAAGCAATTACCCTATACGACTTTAGAAAAAGCCGATGAACTTACAGCTCGGGAACTTGAATTTATGGGACTCGTTCGATTCTCCGCACCCCTGAAGATGATTTTAACATACGTCGGGAGAGATCTGGCTCATCTCCTCAGGGAACTTTACAAAATGGGACCTCAGCCCTTCGCTGAGAAAGAAGAAGAGGTCAGTGGAAACATAGTCATCAGAGAGGCAAGAGGAATTAGACCGCCTGAAGAGTGGGAAGAAGATTTTCGTTTCCTCGGTTCTGAAATTATAGCAATGCTTGAATCGGCAGATCTTGCCGGGCGCGTTGGACCTGAGGGAATAGAACCCCTCATGGTCCGTGGGTTAGCCGCCAGAGTTTACGATAAAGAACGCAAAAAAGAGTATGTAATTTTAACAAAACAAGGAAAATTAGCTTCAGAAATATACAGGAATGCGGAACCAAACCTCGAAATTGATGCAACCTTAGCCGATGTGATTCGCAAACTACCTATTGGCCCTGCTGAGAGTTCTCGCCTAACAGCTTCAGACCACGAAAAACACCTATTGGAAGGGATGCGTCTTATCGCTTACTCCGTTCCAAAATCTGAAATCTACGCCTTTACAGCTTTGGGGCAAGCAGTAAAAAAGGCACTTTCAGCTGGAGGATATGGAGAGGGAATAGTTTTATCAAGGGACATCCTGATCTCATTAGCAGATTATCTCGATACCCAAAAGATAACCGAGTCAGCACTCAGCATTTTACAATCCCTCGGATACATCGGCCCACAAGGGGAACTTCTTCCTGCAGGGGAATTTGCGATGGAGGCCTTCCGTCTGATTAAAGATCGACCACAGGGCTTAGCAGTAGCCTTTGATATTGAGAAAGACGAAATTGATGTTTTAAAAGCTATTCGTGATCTTTGGACAAAAGCCCATAACAATCCTGAAGAACAACCAACCTTTGAGAATCTTAAAAAAGAAATGGTAAAGCGTAAAAGCGCAGAGTACAAACTACTTAAGGATAAGTATGGTGAGAAATTCGAAGAGATCGTTGAGGAATATAGAGACATTGCGAAGAATTTCTTTTATGCAACAGACTTAACTTCATGGTATATTGAGAACTTTGATTTGAGGGCTTTCCTTCATAGCCTTGAGAGTTTCAATCTAATACGAAGCGAAAAAAACGAAAAAGGAAAAGAAGTATTTGTATTGACTGAATATGGTAAAAAGGTTTTAGAAGACGAAGCAGAACACGTTAGCGCTCCCGCTGTAAAAGCAATTACAACTCCAAGAAAAGCTTTTGCAGCTCCAAATTTGGAATGGTACGAACTGGCTCAAAAAGAAGGACTCATCGGCACTGCTGGACCTTCTCGGAGAGGCAATTTATACGCAGATTTAGCCGAAAAGGTTTACAGGCTTCCTTTCCTCACAAAATATGAGCACGCGGTCTTCTCATTGATACCCGAAAAAGGTATTACCCTGCCAGAAATTTACGCACTATTAAAGAATGAAATGCCTATCTGGAAAATAACATATGCCGTCAGAAAACTTGAAGCAAGACGCCTAATCGAAGTGCTTCCTGACGGTAACGTCGTGGAAACCGAAGCGGGCAAATTGCTGGATAGAGCACTGCTTTCAGTACCAAAGGGAGTAGGATTTCCTGTAACCCCGATCATAGTGAGAGTATTACAAGCATTAAGGAACGTCGGAACCCTTTATGTGAAAGAACAAAAAGTTCGCATCCTGCCAAGGAATGTAGCCGAAGCGAAGAGAATATCAGGACTTTCTGATGAAATTTTCGCAGAAGCCATGCAGGTTGCAAGGCTTTTCGGATACCTCGGCTACAATAGCTTGACTGATGCTGGAATGACCTTGCTGGAAGCTGTAGAAAAAATGAACA
The DNA here is from genome assembly GCA_964654765.1 of uncultured bacterium. Lineage (GTDB taxonomy): Bacteria > Hydrothermota > Hydrothermia > UBA1063 > UBA1063 > UBA1063. The sequence continues at coordinate 2,499 of CAZZKY010000102.1, forward strand.
CACCTGTTGCAACAAGGTACGTGGAGGAGAGCTACTAAGACCTAATTTTAGTGACCCATTTTTAGCTGGGCTGCTTACTTTACTTTCAATTCCGTTAAAGTTTACAATGAGATTTTAAACACAACAACAAAAACAAGTAGTACAACAAAAGATTATCTTACTCTTCCGATAGCGCTGGTTTAGAATTTTTACTAATTCTGAACAGACAGCTACCTTTACCCTAAAAATTTGCGCATTTCTCTCTACTACTTTTCCATTCAGAGTTATTTCGATTTCATTTTCCCATTTAAAGCTCTTCTTTCTTAGCTTATCAGGCAAATTACTTAGAAAGAATGTCTTTTGGGCTGATTAGGACACCTCCACTCTTTGACTACCGTTTAACCAGGAGGAGTGTGTAGGTTTATTTTACTTAGCCAAACTATAACAACTAAGCAAAAACAAAACTTAATTCCTCCATTCACTTTTTTTTCTCTTAAAGCTCTAAAAATTGTCGGTCAATTCTGAGAGTGGTGAATCCGTACTTCCTCAAAATTAAGTCTACTTGAACGATCGTTTATTGTAGTTTTGATGCCCATTCGAGGCTCCTTTTCTTGTTATATGCCTTGGCATGCTTACTTTGTAATTTGATCATTGCTTGTGGTAATTTTAATATCTTTATGTTATCCCTCAAACTCTTAAACCTCCTTTTTACTTCTTCACTTACCCCCTCAACTCTTAACATCCTATCTAATGGCGTGTTTATCTCATACCTCTTTTTTTCCCGTTTATCCAGGTTTTCTCTACCACCTTTATCTGCGGTAGTATTAGGTTATGCCTTATGGAATTAAGCTTCATCAACCTCCTCAATATCATGTATTCTTACTTCGCACCATACCTTCTCCACCCATTATATTGCCTTACCACGCTTTAGTTTTTACTCTCTACATAGGGCGCATCATTTTTCCTGTAAGGCCTTGACTCGACAAATTCTATGCCACTCTCCTGGCAAAACCTAAACAAGTGGCTGTTTATAAACCCACTCCCATTATCCGTATGTATTCTCTTTATCTTAGCAGGAAAGTCCTTTATAACCTCCGTTAATGTTTTTACTGCCCGTATCATAACTTTCTTCCTCAAAGGGTTGCAAGCTTCCTATGAGGGATTGAAACAGTGATTCGAACCGCCGTTATTTTTGTTACTTTAAGGGTTTACATTAATTCACCTAATTAACCTCAACGCAATGTTACATTAATTCTGTTTTCACTTCTCCTACGATACCATCTTATCAAACAAAATTTTATTTTTCAATCCACCATTTTTCGACACCATTTTTAGAACAAATTAAATAAAAAAGCCTCTTCCCACTTATTATCGAGGAAGCTGTAACACTTTTATTAGACTATTTTTGAGGGAAACTGCTTACTTGACTAAAGAAGAAAAACACTTTAAAATTTCACATGCAAAAGTTTTTCTTCTTCATTAACTTATCTTTTCCAAACAGGAGGTCCAGGTGCTGAAGTGCCTGATTATCGCTGCAGGGAAAGGGAAAAGAATCCGAAAGATCAGTGACTCAAAGCCACTTACAGAAATTTATGGCATACCTTTAATTGAAAGGGTTATATTGACTGCCCATAAGGTAGGAATAAACGAATTTGTCGTAGTGACAGGTTACAATGGCAGTAAGGTTAGGAAATATATCGATAAAGTTAAAAAGACAAAAGAAATCAAAATTACCCATGTCATTAATAATGAGTGGGATAAGGAAAATGGTCTGTCAGTCCTTAAAGCAAGGGATTATCTTCCAGATAAGTTTTTACTTCTCATGGGGGACCATCTTTATGAAGAAAATATCCTGAAAAACTTAATGGCCCAGGACATCAAAGAAGACGAAGTTATTTTAGCTGCAGACTTTAAAATAGACGAACAACATTTTATTGATATTGACGATGCAACAAAGGTTCTGATAGAAGATGGTTACATTAAAGATATAGGCAAAAATCTGCAGAAATACAACGCTTTTGACACTGGAGCCTTTTTGTGTACCCCCGCCATCTTTGAAGCAATAGAGCAGAATAAAAGAGAGAATAATGATTCAAGCCTATCTGGAGCAATAAAAGTTCTGGCTGAAAAGAAAAAGGCCAGAGCCATAGATATTGGAAGAAGTTTCTGGATTGATGTTGATACAGTGGAAGCTTATGAAAAAGCCAAGGAGTTTCTTCTTCATAAAATAGAAAAGAAAAGCGACGGACCCATTTCCAGATATTTAAACAGACCATTTTCCAGAAAATTAACAAAACTCTTCGCTTCAACCAATCTAACCCCTAATACAATTTCAATTCTTTCTTTTCTAATAGCTATTGTCAGCGCAGTCCTCTTCTTTTTCAAAGGATATATCCCTCTCTTGTTGGGTGGGATCCTGGCACAGTTTTCATCCATTATAGACGGATGCGACGGTGAGATAGCCAGACTTAAGTACCTTGAATCCGACTTTGGTGGATGGTTTGATGCGGTTCTTGATAGATATGCTGACGGATTTCTTTTGGCAGGCTTAACCTGGCACTCCTACATTCAGAATTACTCCGCCTTTAGACTCTTAGCAGGGCTGTTCGCCATTATAGGGTCGTTTGTTAACAGTTATACAGCGGATAAATATGATAGCTATATGAAGAAGAAAACAGAAGGACATTACTTTAGAATTGGAAGGGATGTCAGAATATTTATTATTTTTCTTGGCGCACTCTTTAATATACCTATAGTGGCCCTTGTAGCACTGGCCCTAATTATGAACATTGAAAACCTTAGAAGAATATGGATACTCTGGAATGCATCAAAAGAAGAATTGAAGAAATAGTCGCACAATCTAAGGTTCCCGAAGATCCTCTCCACGCAAAAAATACTCTTGAATGGCTTTTGAAGTTGAAACCCGATGCAGACATTGCCCTTCAAATTGCCGCACTTGGGCATGATGTGGAGAGGGCTATAGAAGAGAGGAAGATAAAAAGGGAAAATTTCTCTGATTACGACGAGTTTAAAAGAGCACATGCCTCTAACAGTGCACAAATACTTAAAGAAATTATGATAGAATGTGGAGCTGATGAAGAGTTAATGAATGATGTTGTCGATCTTGTTAAAAAACACGAATGGGGTGGCGATGAACGCGCAAACTTGGTGATGTATGCTGACACTTTATCTTTTTTTGAAGTAAACCTTCCTTTTTACTTTAAAAGGAACGGTTTAGAAGAGACAAAAAGAAGATTCTTCTGGGGATACAGAAAATTACCCGAAAAATTTAAGAAACTGTTAGAAAATTTTAATTACAGCGACGAGAGGATAACAAATTTAGTGAAAGAGTGGTTAAGAGAGGAAAGGCAAAAGGGAAGATAGAAAATCATAAAAACATTCTCTTCACCACCCACAAACTGGATGCATAGATAAGAGTGTTAAACTCTTGTGAAACCGTAATATTAAACATTTAGGCAAATTTCCAACTCCAAACATTGTTTCGAAAATATTTAGTCTAACTAACCTACCCTTATATTTGTAGCAAATTTCATAGACTAATTGGTTAGCTATATTTTACACGAAACGCTCGCAATTTAAATGGGTTTTACACGCAGAAGTTTGATCCCATACCTTTGAGAATGAGAAAACTCTATCCTTACTCCCCAAACTTATTGCCACAATTCTCTTTATAGTTTGGAATTCGGTAAGGACAAATTTCTAATTCTTCTCGAAAGCATCCTTTACTATAAAAGTAATCAAAGAATTTGATACGAACAATTTTTAAATAACTTCTTACGCATTGACTTTTTGAATTTCACGACACACCTCTTCCGAGGTCTTATACGCTCTTCCCACTGAAATTGAAAATTCCGTTTTATCTAATAATTCTTCCAGGCTTCACAAGTTAAACACCTTGCTCCACCAAGGGTGAGGGTAAGATAAACAAAAATTCCTAAGACGCTTTATACAGCTTACATTTTTAAAACTAACATAACATCTTTGCACTTCAACTCTTTTATACTCGTTTACTGCTTTTGTTTATTCTCCGTAAAACCACCGACAGATTCACAAATTACTGCATCATAAAGGCCATTCTCTAAAAGGTATGCGCGGATCCTTGAAAATATGTGCAAATAGACTTTTTAAAACTTTTTTCCTTGTTTTCTTTGCCGTCTTTAGACTATTTCTAACGCCCAGAGTACACGGATCTTCAAAGATATAAGATGTACGACTAATTCCTCTGGAGTCCCCAGACTGTTCACATGTTTTGTTAAACCATAAGAGAATAAATGTATAAAAACAGGAAGAGGCCGGGGGTACCTCCTTAACACCATTACTCTTAAACTTAGTTAATTTAGGTCACCAAATTTTCATACACTTTTCTGTCAAAATCTCCAAAATTTTTGAGCTAAAAGGAACTTTCAAGTTATCCTTGGGAAAAATTAGACACATCCCGGCTCCTTTAAAAAAGATTCAATAGGAGCCAATCAATAACTCTTGTATCCAGAAAGCCCGTCAAATTTTATGGAATAGTTTTTTGGAGAGTAAGCCCTTGATATGCAAATTGAAAAATTGTTTTGCTAAGAACCATCAAGCAGTAAATGCCAGAGCAGTTGTGCATCAGAAACAGACTATACCGATATTAAACGTTCTCAATTGGACAGCGCACTTAAGGAATTATCATGACTTGAGCATCCATCTTAATTAACACAAAATTTATTATAATGGACAAAATATTCTTACTGAAGCGGCTTAAAGAAGAAGAAATACAATTAAGAGATTACCTTCTTGCCGGAAATGCCCGATGGGCTTGCGAGAAAATATATGTCATAGTTTCCACAGCTATCAAAATACTGGCTGAACATAAGGGATTACCTGAATATGAAGAAGCAAAGAAAAATAAATTTTGGAGTGTTTATTATTTGAACAAAGCCGCCTACAGATTGTCCCATGACCCAATTTACAAAATTGATGAAACAATCGAAGATATGTGGGCAATTGCATGGAAACTTCACAGTCAAGGATTTGAACAAAATTATATTACAATCAAAGAAGCAAGGAAATTTAGCTATATCGCCTCAAAAATGCTGAACATATTGGAGAATAATTTACAAAAATCAGGTTAAGGTCATCCATCTTTAAAATACTAAAGTCGCCTCGATTTTCGCCTATATACTAATAAATTAAAACCCTGTTCATAATGCGTGTATTTTTTAAAACACCAAAAGCCTTGAGACACAAGTCTATATGGTCAATCCATAAACTACTTTCATAAGTTCCATTCAGGCGAATCCAAAGGTGTTATAACACATTTCAACAAAATCGGCCTCGCCCCTCCTTCCAGTTCTGAACAATAATTTAATAAAACTTAAATTTTACTTGACAAAATTTAAAATATATTTTACAATTTTTAACTACGGGAGGTAAAAAATGGAAGAAGCCATTAAAAAAGTGCTGGACCTCTTGGAACAGGGGAAAATTACCGCTGAGGAAGCGGAGAGGCTCATAAGAGCCATAAAGGAGGCTGAATTGACTAAGGAACAAACAGAGAAAGAGTCGGAAAAAGGAGCTAAAGCAGGATTAGGAATTATCTCAGAAGTACTGGATGAGGTATTCACAACCGTTGGCGAAACTGTTAGAACCTCCATTGGTTCAGCCTTAGAAATTGCCCTTAAGCATGAAAAATTCGAAATGGAGACCTTTGAAAATGTCAAGAAACTTAATGTAAAAGTTTTAGGGGGGGACTTAAAGATAGAACCTGCAGAAGACGAGAAAATAACGGCTTCTTTCAAAGGACAGTACCGCGTAGAAGAAGATCTACTAAATATTACTATCGTAGATGATGCAAAAATTAAAGTACCTCAGAGCGTAAAAATTGCTCTAACCTTACTTGGTGGAGATGTAGTAATCAAAGGTTACTATCCAGAAATCAACATAGATGTTAAGGGTGGAGACTTCGGAGGAAAAATAGACTTTGAAAGGTTAACCTGCAGAGTTACAGGTGGAGATGTGGAAGTTATAACACCGAAGAAACCTTTAAAGCTTAGGATTTCGGCCCTTGGTGGTGATTACGAGCTTCCTTCTGAACTGAAAAAGTCTGAAAATTATTACGTTTTTGGGGATGGAAACTACAGAGAGGCAGAAATCAAAATAGTTGGCGGGAATTTTGTCCTTAAATTCAAGGAGGAATAAAGATGAAAGAGGAGGTAATGAAGATACTGAAAATGGTGGAAGAGGGCAAACTTAATGCAGAACAGGCAGCCAGGCTTCTCGACGCGATGGGAGAGGTACTGACTACCCCTAAAACAGGTAAATTTATCAGAATAAATATTAACAGTGCAGATGGCAATAGCATAAACGTAGTCGTTCCTATCGGACTTATGAAACTCATCTCCGGCTTCATTCCGAAGGATGCGAGGGCTATTCTCGACGAATACGAAGTTGACATAAACCATCTAATCACTGCAATTCAAGAGGGTGCAAATGGCACTCTTGTTGATATCACCAGCGAGGATGGTGATGTTATAAAGATCACCGTTGAATAAAAACATTTGCAAATGTCATTGGGAAGTTTTAACATTAGTTTAATAAGGAGGGAAAATGTTAAGTAGTGGAATTCTGCTTATAATAGTTGGACTCCTCATTTGGTTCAATAAAATGGGCCTTTATGTATGGGTCTGGAGGAGGGATTGGCCACTCATTCTTGTTATAATTGGCATTGTATCTCTATTCTCTTATCTTGAGGGTAATGACAGATTCCATGTAATCTATAGACGCAAGAAGCAAGACCGTGAAGAAAAGGAGGATTAACAATGGAATTCCTGAGTATTTTGTTTATTCTGGCAATCTTAGCCTTTTTTATACTGATTTTTTCCTCCAGAAAAATACGTGGTGGACTTAAGTTTGGGATTTTCTTTATCACTTTGGGGCTCCTTTTATGGCTTGAGAATATGAACCTCCTGCCCTATTTGAACGTGAAAAGGGATTGGCCATGGATTTTTGTGTTTCTCGGGCTTCTAATCGTGGTAAAATCCTTCTCCAGAAAATCCCAAAAAAACGCTAAGAAAAAAATCCAAAACGTATTAAAAGACTTGGAAGCCGGAAAAATAACACCCGAAGAGGCAGAGAAGAAAATTAAAAGATTAAAATGACTATGGCTAAGCTACCGACAAGATGTCCTGGTTGCGGGACAAAATTGATCATTAAAACCCTCGAATGTCCATCCTGTAAGGCTCGAATTGAGGGCAACTTTGAAATCCCTATGTTCTGCGACCTTGACGATAAAGACCTTGAAATGCTCTACCTGTTCTTAAAAACCAGGGGAAATCTCTCCGAAGTAGCAAAAATTCTTAAGATTTCCTATCCCACTGCACGCCAGCGGTTTGAGGAGTTTTTAAGGAAAATAGGTGTAGAACCTGCCTATTCTAAGGACAAAATAACGGAAATCTTAGAACAACTTGAACGGGGTGAAATTACGCCGGAAGAAGCTGAGAAAAGAATTAGATCACTGAAATAAA
>CAZZKY010000103.1:0-11729 GCA_964654765.1 uncultured bacterium
CATCAACTTCCAACTTCTCGTATGACAAAACAGGGGCATAAATCGTATAGTTAAAATTAGCATTCCAAGAACCCTCATTGGACGTTATATTAATCGTAAAGGGAATAACCTCCTGATCAACCGCAGAATAAGAAACATTAAACTCAAAGTAATCGTTACCATAAGTGGAATCACCCGAGGCTATGTTACCATAGCTCGCACTATTGTCGGTAATGGTAATATTACTATTTGCAGTACTAAGTGTCGCATTTACATTGGTTGCCCCATCCTGACCATAGTTCTTGAGCATAACGTAAAGCCTGATATTTTCGCCGGGATTTATCCTGCCGTTATGATCCCCGTAAACCTCTTGCAGATTAGAGCCACAATAATAAACATACGGTCCATCTGATATCACGGACACCCTTCCAATATGAGTCAGTTTATTCTTATTTCGTATCAAAACCTTAACCGTGTCTCCTGGAACTAAAGTGCCCAAAATTGGCACAACTGCATTACCCGTTGCATCGGTAACAGACTTTCCTACAAGGATTCCATTTACAGATAGGGCTACGATTGAACCCGGAGAATCTGTGTTTACTGCAAAATAATTCATACCAGCAGATATCGAGGATGGATAAGTGGCACTTATGGCTGTTGGATTGTCAGTCCATACCTGAAGAGATGGATCTCCAAAAATCCAGAGTTCGTAAATACACCAACGATAAACGCCATCTGAACCTTCCGCTACCGCCGTAGGTACCCATCTTGCAAGACTAAAAACATGAGCTTCACCAAGAGTCCAGATGTCGGGTCTAAAGATATGATAATAGAAAGTGGAATCTATCAACTCACTTGGTCCCAATTGCGGAGGGTATCCCCATCCATACCTCGTGTTCATGATAGTAGCGATCGCACCACCATTTCTTAAATTAACCAAAGATTCAGCAAAGCAATCCCCATTTGAAACCTGGTCAATCGCACCAGTAAAACAACATATAGCATTGTGAATTCCAAGTTTATTCCCGTTTGTCATGCTCGGGAAATTACTAATACTTACAAAGCTTGCTGATGTTTCATTTCCATGACTCGCATAGTGGGCAAAACCAACCCCATTATTCACTGCGTTAATAAAGTTGGTCGTATTGAGATTCCCCATAGATTGATACAACTTAATATCATTCCATGGTGGAGTTGGCGTTAAGGCTGAAATTCTATTATTTATACTGTCCCCGTAGTATGGAAATTGGCTCCAGAGGAGCTGGGCAGGCAATACAATATTTGTAATATAACCGGAAGGGGGATTGGATTCGTAGACCTTGACTTTCCTAATTAAATTATTAATTTGATCAACCGTTCTAACGGGGAACCTTCCCACAATCACATCTGGGTACATATCCACATTATCTGATAACTCTCCCCAGACATTGTCGTTATCAGCATTCCAGGTACCATCAAGGTCAGAATAATAAAGGTCACAGGGTATTGTATCTTCATCTAAATAATAACCTACTCCAGATTCTATATAGAAAACATCTCTCCTTGGGACAATTGCCTGGCCGTTTTCGTGGTCCGCCTGTCCACCAAGAAGCACGTAAATTAAACCCTTATTCTCATAGTAATCTTTGATAAAGTTTCTTATTTTCTCTGGATTATCCCTTCCACTGTAATTGGCATAAAGCTGATCAAGGGGCACTATCTGCGTCCTAATTCCCCTTTCCTCTTTCCATATTCTCAGGGAATCAAAATAAGGAGCAAATTCATTGGAAGTTATAATTACCATTTCAACAGTTTCGTCCTTCTTTACATCGTGTCTCAGAGGCGCATAAATTGCTGCTAATTCGGGATTCCTGACAAGCTTTCTTACAATCTCTCCAAAGATTTCTTGCTGTCGTGAAGTCGCTTTATACGGAACTCCTTCTTCATATTCAATTTCGTACTCAATTCTTTTGACAAATTCAATCTCATTGGCCAAGGGTTTATAGATAACGGGATTAACTATGACACCTGCAATAGAGTAACCAGACATATTACCTGTCCCTGCAAGGACAATATAGTTTTCGGGATAGTAAGTGAGAGAATAATAATAAGGGTCTGGCGCTACGAATTTCCTTTCCACTACATAGGAAATCGGCACAGGCTTTTGCTGGGGATAAACGGTGCCCTTAATGGGTATTTTTACCGTTTCTACCTTCAGAACCTTTACCGAACGCGCTTTTGAGCCGGAAGGTAAAAGAAGCTGATACGACAACTTCGGTAACATTGGAGACCCAGCGGGACCAAAGTATATGGCATCAGGATACTTGATCCTCACATAACCCTTAAACTCCTCAACCTGAAGTTTTGTAAGGTCAAGTATCACTTCGTCTCTTATTGCCCCTGCTATAAGCACCACAGGGATAAGTATAAAGAGTAGTTTTTTCAAAGCACCCTCCTTTAGCAAATATTAAAGTTAATCAAGGCCTTAATAGCAAACCAACCGGAACCAGGACTAAAAAACCAATCACAAATAGGATTACCGAAAGGGTTATATCCCCAAATCCCATCAGGACTAAAGAAACAATACCCACAAATAGGCCAGCAAAAATTAAAATCCAGTTTCTTTTCGAATACCTAAACTCTTCTTTCTTTACAACCTTTTTAGTTTTCTTCTCTGCCATCTTGTTCCTCCCTTTTTATCAACTCTCCTTTTACAATCTCATAGATCAAAAATCCCCCAGAAAATTTATAAACTGCGCCCGAAGGCCCAACATAACCTGAAAGGCGCATCAGATTTAATAGTGTACCAATATTGTTTGTATCCGAAACCTCATTCAACAAAAGGCTAATATCAAGGCCAGTTAGCCCAACCTCGGAAGGGAAATATCCAAATTTGTAACCATATTCCTTCGTGAATTTTTCCCGTATTTCAGAGTTTCTTAAAATTTGGCCTATAGTGATCGGAACACCACTTACAATTAGATCCAACATATACTTAGGAATTTGTTCCATTTTGCTGAGCCAAGCAAAGGTTCCAACAATAGGCTTTCCTGGAAACATAGTTCTGAAGGCTGAATATAGAAAATAAGAATTTTTCGACAACCCTGAGATAACTGCAACCTCTATGTTCTGAGAATCCACCTCCATAGCGATGGTTGAGTCAAATTCCATAGGACCGGTAACGCAAATATCATAAGAAAGGAATTTTCCTCTCTTCGCCATAGAAGTTTTAAAATAGGAGGCAAACAACTCTTCAAGGTAACTCGTATCCCTTACCAATGCCACCTTGGAAACGTGCAAAGTATCCAGAATAAAACTCACAAGAAAATCGCACTCCTCCATGAGGGTTTTATATGGCGAATAAAATAGAACACTTTTCATGGGTATGTTCTCCGTGAAAGGTGAAATCCAGAGGATCGGAAATTTGTATAGAGAATCCAGATATCTGCTGGTTGATTTTTTGATGGGGCCAATCACGATTGAATTCTCGGGAATTTTGGAGAGTTTTTCTCTATCTTCTTCATCCAGCCTTATTATACTTCCTTCAAAATAGAAACTAATGGAATTGCACAATTCCTCTCCTATATCACTGTATTCTCCGGAAAAAGGGGCAACCAAGTAAATTTTGTTTTTTGCAAAAAGGAACTTTAGGGTAGAATCCGTTGCCAGTTCTTTTGGAATCCCTGAGAGGAAACATATATACTTTACGCATTCCTCAGGATTATACTTGCCAAGATAAGAGTAATAATAAGCTTCCAGTGCTTCCTTAATTAGCCCCTTTTTTCTTAGCTCTTCGGCGATTCTGTAACTTAAACCATCAAGAGCCCTGAATTCCGGTTTTTCTCCCGGAATTCTCTTATAATATGCCCACGCACTATCGAGTTCACCCAGATTCAGATAAGAAAGGGCAACATAAGGAAAATATTTTTCACTTCCAAACTTCGGCTCGGAATAAAAGGCCTTTATAAATTCCCTGTACTTTCCTTCCTTGTAAAGCTTAATGGGATTTGAGTTTCCCCAAAATGTGAAAAGGATTATTAATATAAACATTATTTTCCCTCGAGGTATTCCCTTGCGTATTCTAAATAATTCTTCCAGTTTTTATCAATCATCTCCTTCTCTTCATCGGTAACTTTCCTGACGATCTTAGCGGGAACTCCCAGTACAAGGCTTTCGGGTTCAATTTTCATTCCCGGTGGAACCACAGCACCAGCCCCAACAATACAGTACTCTCCAATCTCTGAACCATCAAGGAGTATAGCACCCATTCCGATAATCACGTGGGAAGCAATTTTTGTGGCATGAATTGTTGCATTATGGCCAATCGTTACATAATCGCCTATAACAACGTTATACTTACCCTTAGTCCCGTGAACTACGACATTATCCTGAATATTTGTGTACTTCCCTACAACTATCTCCTCCACATCGCCCCTCAAAACCGCGCCAAACCAGATGGAAGAATAGTCCCCGATGGTAACATCTCCAACTAAAACTGAATTTGGTGCAAGATACACTTCCTTTCCTATTCTTGGATTTATTCCTTTATATGGCAATAATATGGCCATGTTGAGATTATAAACTCTAAATCTTGTAAGTTCAATGTTTACATTTTAAATTATTCAGCGAATGACACATTTTGAGAAAGCTGCTAAATTTATTGAAAAAAGTAGTAAAATTTACGTTCTAACTGGGGCCGGCATAAGCACAGAAAGTGGAATACCAGACTTTAGAGGCCCTGAAGGCCTTTACTCAAAATATTCCCCAGAAATTTTTGAAATCTCCTTTTTCCGAAGGAATCCTTTAGAGTTTTACAAACTTCACGCAAGACTCCTGGAATTAATAATAAAAGCAGAGCCCGGCCCGGGACACAAATTTTTTGCGAAACTTGAAGAAAAAGGAAAAATTCTTCTCATAGCAACACAAAACATCGATGGGCTTCATCAGAAGGCAGGTTCTAAAAAAGTGGTTGAACTTCACGGCGGTGCAATGAGGTACTATTGCGAAAATTGTGGTAAAAAATTTTCTATTGAAAAGGTTATAGAATCTGTGAAAGAGGAAAAGGTTCCTCTCTGTCAATGCGGTGGTGTTATAAGACCTGATATAGTATTTTTTAGCGAGCCTTTAAAGGAAGAGGACCTTAAAATGGCTTTCGATAAAGTCAAAGAAGCCGACCTATTTATAGCCTGTGGTACCAGCCTTGTTGTTTACCCGGCCGCTTTTCTGCCAGAACTGGCAATTCGTCTTGGAATACCTCTTATCATAATAAACAAAGGCGATACTCAATACGACCAATTCAGCACTTTGAAATTAGATTCAAGTATTGGAGAAGCGGTAGCTGAAATATCAAAACATTTAACTTCACTTTATAATTATTAACAAATGAAAGATAGGCTGCTTGTAACCGGTGGTGCAGGATTTATAGGGAGTGAGTTTGTAAGGCAAGCAGTTTACAAAGGATGTGACGTCGTTGTGGTTGACAAACTTACCTATGCTGGCGATCTTGAAAGGCTCAAGGAAATTCACGGTAAGTATCGATTTTACAAAGTAGATACAGCAAATACCGAGGAAATAAGAAAAATTTTTGAGTCCGAAAGACCTGATATTGTTATCCACTTTGCCGCTGAAAGCCACGTTGATAGGAGCTTACTTGAGCCTTTTGCCTTCATTGATAGCAACATCAAGGGTACTCTTAATTTGCTCGAAGCGTCAAAAACCTATGGCATAAAATTATTTATCAATATTTCTACCGATGAAGTTTATGGAGATCTTGGTGAAAAAGGGTATTTTAACGAAGAAAGCCCTCTGAGGCCAAATTCGCCCTATTCTGTGAGTAAGGCAGCTCAAGATATGCTGGGTAGAGCCTATTTCAGGAGTTTTTCCCTTCCAGTTATCACCATCAGACCTTCAAATAACTATGGGCCCTGGCAATACCCCGAAAAACTTATACCAGTGGTCATTTATCGTGCTTTATCCAGACAACCCATTCCCGTTTATGGAAGAGGAGAAAACGTAAGAGAATGGCTTTTCGTCTCAGATTGCATAGATGGGATATTCAAGGCCATTGAAAAGGGAAAACCCGGTGAAGTTTACAACATAGGAAGCGGAGAGGAGCGAAAGAACATTGAAGTCGTAAAAATAATTTGCAATATTCTTGACGAGCTCGTTCCAGGAGATAAACCCTATGAATCCCTAATAACCTTTGTCAAGGACCGGCCGGGGCATGATTTTCGTTATGGCCTTGACTCTTCAAAAGCCGTGAGAGAACTTGGATTTAAGCCTAAAACTTCCTTTGAAAGGGGAATCAGACTAACAGTGGAATGGTACCTCAATCATAGAGAGTGGCTGGAAGATAAAGTCCGGCATTTAAGTGAATTTTGGGAAAAAAATTATGGAAATATCTGAATTTTTATCCGCTAATTTCGCCTCTTTTTGCGACCGGACGTAGTTTAGGTTTTATTAAGGCCGTTCCTGCAAGTTCAACTTCTATGACTTTCTGGGGGCAAACATAAACACACTTGAGGCACCTTATACAATCATAGTGATTGGGGTCTTCGTAGATTTTGATATCCATTGGACAAACCTCTTGGCAAAGGTCGCATTTTAGGCACCTGTTGACATCAACCTTCATCCTCACAAAGCTTACCCTGTTAAACAATCCCCACATTGCGCCGAGAGGGCACATATAACGGCAGAAGGGTCTTCGAACAAGAACGAACAAGACAATAAAAGCAATTGCTATAAAGAGTTTTATAAAGAATCTATAAGATATTAATTGGGATAGTTCTGACCAGAGAGGTGACAGCATTATGGGAAATGTACCCTCAATTGTGCCTGCAGGACAGAGCTTGCAGAACCAGGGTTCATAGGTAAAGTAAACCACAGGAATCATCAAGAGAAGAATGACATATTTAAGAATTCCCCATGATTTTTTGATTTTAATCCTAAAGGAAGTAATCTTCTTTATCAGTTCCTGCAAAAGACCAAAGGGGCAGAGCCATCCACAAAAAGCTCTCCCCACCAGGATTCCCACCAGACCAATATAGCCAAGAACGTAATATGGAAACTGTCTAACAACAATGAAATGTTGAAGAGAGCCGATAGGACAGGAGGTCCGGGCAAAGGGACAGGCATAGCAATTCAGCCCTGGGGCACATAGGGATTTGGAAGGGCCCTGGTAGATTGAGAAATTTTTAATGTCGGGAATATAACTATTTATGCCGAGAGCAGAGGTAAACTGCACAATCCGTCTTATTAAATTGACCTTCTTGATCCTATTTGCTATTCTATTCCGATGCATGATAGGCAGAGAATATTTCCGTTTAGCTCAACCTCAACGTAATCTTTAAGCTTCACCCCTTTAATAAGAATAAATAACAGAAGAGCTAGTACAATAAGTGATACAATATAGGACTTCAACCTATTCATCTCTGGTCCTCAACAACTATTTTGATCTCCCCAACAATCTGCATGATCTCCGTTTGTTTTTCGAGAGAACCGCTGGCAAGGGCCAAATGGCCTAAAGAAGCAGGGAACTCACCAAATATCGGGTCAACAAAAATCCATTCCCCACCGATATAAACCATATTCCATGCATGGTAATAGTATGCTCCATCCTGGTAAATAAGACCTACCACTATATCAGTAGGGATACCTGATGCTCTGGCAAGGGCAGCGAAAAGAACCGCATGTTCATTGCAATCACCCCGCCTCTCCCTCAAAACATCCGTTGCAGTTGGAATTGTTACCGAGGGAACTTTTCTGATGTTAAGCTGCAGCCAGTTTATTATTGCTTCCACTTTCCTGCAAGGGTTCTCAATTCCATCGGTAATTTGCTTGGCAAGTGCCATCACCTCGGGGTCATCCGACTGTATATATGGGTCAGGTTTTAAATATTGTGTTAAATCTCCTAAAACTTTTTCATTTGTGCACTTAACTTCAGGTTTTAAAGTTTCTAATCTTAAAAAGTTGGCTTTTTTCTCAAGAACTCTTTGAGGCCCGAGGGCAGGGTTTATATTTCCAACAGGACCTATCAGCTTCAGCCTCAGATATTTATAAGCTCTAATGGGAACATTCGGCCTAACAGCGTAAAGTTCCGTAACGTCAATTTCCCTTGCAATTTCCATTGCCTTATTTTTGTCTTCCACCTGAATAACAATACCCATTGGCCCCTCTTCCTTTACAAATTTGCCTTTTCTTATGATAATTCTACTTTCAGTGCCCTGATATGTGAGACTATATGTGAGGGTAGACCCTTCCTCCTTAACGAGCTCACACACTGCATCCGAAATGGTTGCGGTAGGAATATCGAGCAATGATACATTCATCCTTTTAGTTCTCCTTTTCTCTAAATAAAGCCTCAATGCCGTTTCGACGTATAAAGGAGCAGTTACGTTCACCTTCTTGATGATGGGGCCTGAAGATTCGGCCTGGTATTTCAAGAAAAGCGTGTCTTTTTTCAAGGAAATATTACCAGTTAATTTCTGATCCTGCGTCACCATATTGAACTTAGCAGATATCAATCTATAGTTAGTGTCTGTGTTGAGCTCGCTATTTATGAGGACCTTCTTTGAGATTCCGAGCATTCGAACCTCCATCAAATTGGTTTCTTTGATTTTGAAACCATCATTTACCGGTTCTACCACAACGCTTGAATAGCCCACTTTATTACCCATGAGGTACATCCCCATCCAGGTAGTATCTGCCCGAACAGAAGCTTGGTACAAAAGTAAAATAGTAATCAAAATTCCCATAGCGAAATTTTAACTGACTCTTTACAAACCACCAAATTCTATCGTCTGAAAGTCGTTGTACAGCAAATCCACAACCAGTATCTTATTCTTTAAAAGTGCCCCCTTACCCGTTAAAAACTTAATCACTTCATTTGCTTCAAGGGTTCCAAGAATGAAAGGTGCAGTTGCTATTACTGGAAGTCCTCCAGATTTTTCAAGGGGAACATTTCTCAGCATATCTTTTAAATTAAGAGTTTCTCCTGGGATTATCGTGGTAATCTGCCCATAAAAGCCACTGATTCCTGCGTGCACAAAGGGCTTTTTTGCCTTTACGCTAAGTTCATTCAAAATGAACTTGCCCAAAAAGTTGTCTAAGCAATCCACTACAATATTTACCTCTTCAGGAATTTTAAAATTTTCATCAACTGTTTCTTTAAGTGTAATAATCTCAAGATCTCGAATTTTTCTAAGTTGTTCAGATGCAACCTCTACTTTAGATTTCCCCAAATGCTCACGAGAATATAATATTTGCCTGTTAAGGTCTGGCTCGTCAACGATTCCATGGTCAACTATATATAATTTGCCAATTCCACTCCTAACAAGAATTTGAAGTACAACCGTTCCAAGCCCGCCTGCACCTGCGACAAGAACAGTAGAATTAAGTAGCCTCCTTAGGCCTTCTTCACCAATTAAGGGCAAATGTCTTGCAAAAATCCCTTCCATTAGCCACCTGAACCGGGAGGCAGTATAGATATAACATCACCGTCTTTAAGATATACCTCGGACGCATTTTCAGGAATAACACTTTTCCCATTTAATACGAAAATCAAACCTTCCTTTATTTTCCCGTCTTTAAGTACTTTGTCTCTTATCTTTTTTGAAGTAACTTTCTCAACCTCGTTTAGAACCTCATCAAGACTTACCTCTTCTCGACCTGGAAATTCAAGATGGAGTTCACCTGCTCCAAGCTCTGCTTTAAGATAGGTATAAACTTTGAAAATAACTTTCATAGTCTCAGTTTTCTATCCAATAAATCAGTAGATGGCAATTCAACAAGAATGTTGTAAACAAGTTCTACCGTTTTTTCAAAATCTGAAAGTCGCAGGATGGAAGTTGGAGAGTGTATGTATCTGCATGGAACTGCAACTACGCCAGAAAGAACCCCGCCCCTCTCAAGATGAATTACACCTGCATTGGTAGAACCATAGATGGGGGTTTTATACTGGAATACTATCCCATTCTTTTCCGCAACGGATTCAAAAAATCTAACAACCTTAGGGTTTACAACAATGCTCCTATCTATAATCGTTATCACGGGACCCTTTCCAATGTGTGAAGGCTGTTTATGGGGTGGTATATTGGGATTGTCAACAGCAATTGTCCCTTCGACACTCAAAGAAAAATCAGGATCTACACTATATGCAGCAGTTTTTGCCCCTCTAAGCCCAAGCTCCTCACCCGTTGTAAAGGTAACAAAAAGGTCATATGGCAAATGGACATTTTTAAGTCTTTCCAGAACCTTGATCAAAACTCCGCATCCTGCCCTATCGTCAAAGGATTTACCCACAATCACATCATCCGATACCACTTCAGCATTACCATAGAATACACCGGGGTCACCGACAGAGATACCCTTTCCTTTAAGTTCCTCCTCGGAAACAGCTCCCACGTCAATAAACAGATCCGTTACTTCAAATACCTTTTTCATCTCCTCCGAAGTTTGAACGTGGGGTGGTATGGTGCCAATAACACCTTTTATCTTCTCACCTCTCCGGTTTTTTATAACTACTCTTTGTCCTGGGAGAAGCCGCGGATCAATTCCACCGAGCATCTGGAATCTAATAAAGGGTCCATTCAAATGAGAAACAATAAAACCAATCTCGTCCATGTGCGCATCGAGCATAACCCTTTTGTTTGACTTTCCTTTTTTAAGAGTTATGAGATTGCCGGAGGTGTCCTCAAAGACCTCGTCAACGAGGCCGGAGATGTACTCTCTTATAATCTCCCTTACCTCGTCCTCAAAGCCCGCTGGACCAAAGGCATTTGAAAGCTTAATCAGCAAGTCACGGGCACTCATACTTTTTTACCCCTAAAAAAGTCTTTTATTGAATCAATCACATAATTAATTTCCTCATCAGTCATTTCGGGAAAAACAGGTAAGGACAAGACCTCTTTTGTTGCTTTTTCTGCCACAGGGAAATCCCCCTCTTTGTACCCAAGATAAGAAAGCGCGGGTTGCAAATGTAGTGGAATAGGATAATGGACTTGTGTCATAATACCCCTCTGATTCAAAAATGCGTTAAGTTCATCCCGCCTATCTGTTCTAATGGTGTATTGATGATAGATATGGATATTTCCTTCATCCACCTCAGGGACTCTAACATAGGGACTTAGTTCTCTATTATAAATTGCTGCTATTTCCCTACGCCTTTCATTCCATCTATCAATATATTTCATCTTCACTCTTAAAAAGGCTGCTTGAAGGGTATCAAGTCTTGAATTGTATCCAAGCATCTCGTGGTAATATTTCCTCGGCGAGCCATGAACTCTCAACTTCTTAATGATATCGTATATAGCCTCATCCTGCGTCGTGATGAGACCACCATCCCCAAGACAGGAGAGATTCTTCGTCGGAAAGAAACTAAAAGTGCCAACATCTCCAAATGTACCAAGGTATTTTCCATTCCTTTTTGCCCCAAATCCTTGGGCCGTGTCTTCGATAACTTTTAAATTATAACTTTTTGCAATTTCAAGAATTTTTTCGATTTTAGCCCCTTGGCCGAAGATGTGAACCGGAAGGATGGCCTTTGTGCGTTTTGTAATCTTTTCTTCGATCTTTGTTGCATCAATATTTAAAGTCTCATCCTCAATATCCACGAAGACTGGCTTAGCTCCAAGGATTGCGATCGTCTCTGCGGTGGCAAAAAAAGTAAAAGGTGTAGTTATAACTTCATCCCCTTTCTGCACATCAATGGCACGCAAAGCAAGGATTAGGGCATCGGTTCCATTTCCCACACCCAGTGCATATTTACTACCAAG
>CAZZKY010000104.1:0-36136 GCA_964654765.1 uncultured bacterium
AGTTGCATGGGCAAAGTGTTTAGGGCCCAGATTTTCATACCTTATGCCAAGTGAATTCTCCTGTTCAAGCCTCCCGGTAATGAGGTCTCTTTCCAGTTCAATGCCCGGAGGCGAAGTATAGTTGGGATCATCATTATGTCCCACAGATCTTACGAAGATGTTCTCATCCGAGCCCACAGGGTAAAGGGAATCTGCTGTCATTACCAACGACTTAACATATCTATTCCCCTGAAACTTCAACTGGGCTATTACGACAGTATCTGGTTCAGAAACATCATCGAACCAAATTCTCACGAATCTTATATACCCCCAGTTGGGATTGCCAAATCTTTTGACAAAAGCGGTATCTTTAAGAGGAATCAGGAAGGTTCTAAACCCCTCTGGATTTTCCCCAACAAATATATCAGGTGAAGGATTTTCAAGGTCTATGACAAACTCATAATAATTGTTGTCCAATGAAAGTTTGCCATCTGCAATTAATTCTTCCGTATCCAGTCTTCCATTTCCTTCGGTTCCATTAATCTTAGAATAATCCCTGACACCTAAACCCCTTGGGTTGTAATAATCATCATTTCCATCATCAGAAGAGCCCGGATTCCATAAGCTATCTACCCCGCTAACACCATCAAGTCCAGTATCTTCACCCTCATCAAGCACACCATTTCCATTTTTATCCTCGGTAGAAATTATATAAGGATCATAGCTCTTTATCCTGCCCCCCTTATCCCTCCACACCGCATTTTCTGAGATATCAGGGCCCACATTAACAATTAGCTTCCCCTTTCTACCCTTCACAATTACATTCAAAAACTCATAGTTCGAGAAATCTTGCCCATAATTGCTTAGCAAACTTGAAATAGAAAGAAATGACGGAATCCCTGAAGTTTTCGGGTAAAGCTCAATATAAAATACAAGATGTGGTAAATCCTTTTCTTCCGATGGAATATTGGAAAAGATTTGACCTTTCTTATAGAGATCATAAACGCCTGCCCAGACAATCTTCTGTCCGAGATAAAAGGTATCTTTCTCCTGAGATTGAGATACAAGGGGTATAGAACCAACTTTCCAATCAAAAACCGAAAAAGAGACGTTTACCTCATCCTTAGAATTTTCCATATCATCAATGTAAGCGAAGTTTTTAGTATTGGGGTCGGGATATGACCTTGCTATCTCGCCCTGAATTCTTAGAGTTGATGGTGCCTGAGTTTTATTAAAACTTATTTTATTAAACCAATCGGTCAGTTGGGAAACTTTTGTGTCCAAAATTAAATCAAGTTCTCCTACAACACTTCTTGTGGGTTCACTTCCAATAGATGGCCTCTTTACGGGCGAAGATTCGGACCTGCCCATGAGACTGCCACCCACTTTTAAACCGGTAGTTAAAGGAACTTCAAACCTCATCCCCCAGAGGGATTTATCCTTAATACTAAAAAGCGGCGCGTAATCAAAAGATATATCGATCCTTGCATTTGGATCTCTGAGAATATTTTCATCATTTATTATGATTTTCCCCAAGCTGTAATCAATCGTATAATCTTTTCCCCTCTCCAATACCCTACCGTTGTACTTTACGACCTCACTGTTTTCAAGGATATTACTCTGATTCAGGTATATCTCGCGGGATATTTGCCTTTTTATAACTTTTATAACATACTTAGTTCCCTCATTATAAGAAAGCCTTGTTTTTTTGTAGATTAAGGAATCTGGACTGCTCAGCGAATCATAAATAAATGGCCTTGAAAGGGGAAAGATCAGAATTCCTTTGTTTAAATCGAGAATATCAAAAGTGCGCTGCCCCACCTGTCTCACCAGGTCAACCTTTCCATCATTGTTTTCGTCAAGTCCAAGTATATTAAGATAACTGCGTCCATTCTCACCCCAAACTATCACGCCGGAGGAGTCCCTACCAATTTGAATGTCGATATTCTCGGGAGTTATATAAGAAACTCTTACATCGTAAATATTCATAAGCATTGAATTCCACAGTTGAGCCTTCAAGGTATCCGACCTTGTGTAAAGGGAATCAATGTAGAGAGGATAGCTGGAAGGCTTAACCAGCCTTAAACTGTCAAGAATCGTATCTACTAAAACACCTACACGCCTTCCTGTATTCGTTTGGTAAGATACTGCAATAACATAGTTTTCACCAGCTTTGGTGGCAAGTTCAAGAACCTTTGAGTCTGGATAATATATAAAATCTTCTCCATAGGTGAGGGCCCTGAAATTCCCATACTCTTTAAGTGCAGAATCAGGCAAGTACGTTCCTGTAGAGTTGTCAAACCCGTAAAAGTAGGCAAACCCTGGTATTGTTTTTCCCGGCTGTATTCCCCTCTGCTCATCTACGAAGACCTGAATGGACACTATTGACTCAGATTCCGGGATGTAGAAAAATCTGAATTTTTCGAAATCCTTTCCATAAAGCAAAAAACTATCCTGCACTGCGCCTCTCGAAAGACTCGTAGTTTGGCTCTCCCCTTTTTCTCTCGTAGCTATAGCCTGAACCATTAAGGGACCGAATTGGAATTGGGAATTAAAGCCAAAAAGTCCTTCCTTTGTCTGGCCAGGAAAACTTGCAAAGCGCGTTGATGGTAAAGTTACCCTTGTATCACCAAGTTCTATGAGCTTTACAACGTCATCTTCCTCACCCTGAAATTTCACGATTACTTTATTCTTTGTTTCGTCCTGCCTTTCCGAATCGTGGTCAATGTTTATGCTCAATTTGCTTCCAATAAAGGCGTTCAAATTAAGCCTCAATTGTTGCTCCAGCTGCGGGTTAAAGAAACTCGAGGTTCCTTTACCAATATAACTTAAAGGATCATGTGTAACATTTTTCTCAAAACTGAGTCTAACAGACTGGGTTCCATCAATATCAATCTTTGCACCTTCTTTGCCAAGAAAGGAAAAGGAAGGGGGCATGTAAACAGGTATCTGTATAGTAGGAATAACTCCCCTGCTGCTTGCGGTTTTAGATGCAGTCTCTAATTCTTCGCTTTGCCTCTCCAAAAGGTTTTTGTAAATAATTTCTCTTGCTCTCACCAGCTTAAAACGATCATAAGAAACAATAGAGTCTAAAACTATCTCATCAACACCCTTGTATTTACCGAAATAAACTAAGTTCTCCCCCACATACACACTGTCAAAAATACCATAACTCTTCCTGAGATATTGATAGAGGGGATCGTCAGGTAGGCTAAAAGAGAAAACAAGTTGAAAAACTAAAATAAGCGATTTCATCTGATAATCTTAATTAAAAAGTCATGGACTTTCAAAACATATCGGACCCTTGCACATAAATTTTCCTAACGTAATCCAGTGCTTCCTCTTTAGAACGAATCCTTCCTTCGGCAATTAAATCATCGATCTCAGCAAGTATCTTTTTAAAAATAGGCCCCGGCTTGAGTCCGAGCTCTATCAGGTCATCCCCAGTAACCAGTCTTCCCTTGGTAACCTTTGCCTTTTCCTCTATAACTTTATTAATCTTTGCGCGAAATTCGTGATACGGAAGTACACCTTCGCCTCTTGGAGGAGAAGCAAGGGCATCAGCAATTGCCATATCGAGAAGTGGAAAAGCCAGTTCTTCCATACGCCTTAAGTAGCGATTTACAGCACGCTCAGTGAGAACCTGTTGAGCAGCCAGTAAATGAGGATACATGTGATGCTTCACCAATTTTTTTAGAGTATTTCTCTCCCTTTTTGACAGTTTTAACCTTTCAGCAATACTTTCAGCGATCTCCGCCCCAATCCTATCATGACCATAAAAATGGGTATTTCCCTCTTCATCAAAACTGATCGTTTGGGGTTTCCCAATATCATGCAGTAAAACGGCGAGCTTAAAAATCCAGACGAGTTCTTTTTCATATTCTTCAACCTTCTCCACCAGAATTTTTTCAAAATTCGCAAGGGCTTTAATTGTATGGTATAGAAGGTTTTGTTCGTTATAGTACCGCTGTGAGGTATGTTTCATAGGAGAAAGTTCTGGAAAGACTGAAAATAAAACACCATCCTCAACCATGAGTTCTACAGTCTGTGCAGAGTTCCCAGTCTGCAAAATAAGATAAAGTTCATATCTTATACGTTCACCCGCAATTATCCTAAAAGACAAAAGCGGAGAAAGCTCTCTTAAATAAAAACGTGTATCAGGTTCAATTTCAAAACCGAGAACAGTGCTAAACCTGTATGCTCTCAGAATTCTCAGAGGATCCTGAATCAAATTTAAAGGACTAACGAGCCTTATAACCCTTTGATCAATGTCTTTTCTTCCTCCAACGGGGTCGATGATTTTACCACTCCTTAAATCCAGCGCTATAGCGTTGATTGTAAAATCCCGTTTTTTCAAATCCTCATATATATCCCTACCCTTAACTGAAGTGACATCCAGCCATAGATTCTCTGCAATAACAATTCTGTACTCTTTATCTTCTTCCGAAAGGGGAAAAAGGGTAGATTTAGGATATTTCCTTTTGTACAGTTTCAAAAAAGGATTTATGTCACCCTCTAAAACTAAGTCATAATCGCTAAAATCCCTTCTAAGAATTGCATCCCTTAAAGAACCTCCTACCAGATAAATCTTAAAGCTGTTTACAATCTCTTCATCAATGGTTGGGACCTTTATGGCAAACTCCATCCTGTCTCCTTTAGAGTATCAAGTATAAGGGTAACCGCGTCCTCCCTTCCCGCAACAATATTACCAGATTTCAAGTAGTCATTTCTGCCCGAGAAATCTTTAACAACTCCACCTGCTTCTATTACGATCAATGCCCCGGCAGCGATATCCCAAATGGAAAGTCCATACTCGTAGAACGCAGAAAAGATCCCCTCCGCAACATAACAAAGGTCAAGGGAAGCAGACCCTAATCTCCTCACGTCTGAAAACTTTTTATAGAGTCTTTTAAATACCTCATACAAAACATCAAACATAGATTTTTCTCTAAAGGGAAAGGCGGTGGCGAAAAGAGTCCTTTCGAGAGGTAAATTATTATTGATTCCAATTTTTTTACCGTTCTTAAAAGCCCCTCTTCCCCTAAGGGCATAAAAAAGTTCATTTTTAACAGGATTAAATACAACACCTACAATTGGTTCTCCTTCCTCCAAAAGTGCGCAGGAAATTGCAAAAATGTCTATTCCCGAAAGAAAATTCTTTGTCCCATCAAGGGGGTCAATAATCCATGCGAGTGGGGCCACTTTTTTGCTACCCCCATGCTCTTCACCCACAAATTGATGATCTGGGAACTCTTTCAATATTATGTCTCTTATAATATTTTCCGTCTCTTTATCTACAAAGGAAACAAGGTCGTTTGCTTTCTTCTCTTGTGCATGAATGTCTAAAACCTTTCCGAAGTGATCCTTTAAAAAATCCCCAGCTTCTCTTACAGCCTTTAAAGCAGTCTGTAGATATTCTTCCATAACTCCCCCACATCTTCAAAGACAAAATCGGGTTTAATTTCCTTTATTTCCTCTTCATTTTTGTTAACCCCTGTAAGAACGAGGATGGTCACCATCCCCATTTTTTTACCGAGGGCAATGTCCGTATCAAGTCTGTCACCCACTATAGCTGTGTTTTCTAAGGGTACTCCAAGTCTTTTGACAGCATACCTTATTATGTACTCGTTAGGTTTTCCAAGCACAAGGGGTTCAACTCCAACTACTGTGGTTATTGCATTTACGATAGCACCCGCTCCTGGAAGAAACCCTTCAGGAGTTGGAAAAGAAGAATCCCTGTTGCAGGCAATGAAAGTAGCACCCCGCTGGATTGCCAAAACCGCCTGTTTCAGTTTTTCATAGGTAACCTCTCGATCGAGTCCGACAATAACAAACTCTGCCTCTTTATAATCTTTAACAATCCTCCAGCCAAGATTCTCCAGCTCTCTCAAAACGCCATCTTCCCCGATCACATAAGCATTGTGACAACCCTTATAATGTTCCCGTAAATAATCAGCAAGGGTATTTGCTGAAGTGTAAATCTTGGATGGATGAGCCTGAATCCCCATCTTTTCCAATTTCTCTGCAACCTGCTCCGGCGTTCTCGTTGAATTGTTCGTTAAAAAAAGAAAAGGAATGTTATTTTCCTTTAAAAAATCAACGAACTCCCTTGATCCCCTCACAGGCTGGTTGCCAAGGTAAAGAGTCCCATCCAGGTCTATCAAAAATCCTTTTACCATCTCAGTAAGATCGCACCATAAATAAAACCTGCACCAAAAGATACAAGCAGGACCCTTTGCCCTCTCTTCAAAAGGCCCTTCTCGTCCATTTCTGCAAGTGCAATAGGGATTGATGCTGCACTGGTATTGCCCGTCTTCTCAATGTTAACATATACCTTTTCCCAGGGTATTCCAAGCCTTTCCCTTGTAGCATCAATTATTCTTATGTTGGCTTGGTGAGGAACAAGCCAGTCAATATCTTCTGACCTTATATCAGCCCTCTCTAAAACTTTCTCAGCGGCTTCCTGCATTCCCATTACAGCATACTTAAATACTTCCCTCCCCTGCATCTTTATATAATGCTCTTTTCCACCTATTGTTTTTTCAGATGCAGGGTTTCTTGCTGCCCCTGCAGGGAGCATAAGCAACTCATACACTTCACCATTTCCCTTTAAATAAGAAGCGAGCACATCGCTCTCAGAATCATCCTTTGTAACCACTGCTGCACCGGCGCCATCTCCAAAAAGTACACAGGTGTTCCTATCAGTGTAGTCCACAAGTCGGGAAAGGGTTTCCGCACCGACGATTAGAAGGTACCTGTAATTAGGAAGTGATAGTAGTCCCCTTGCAATCTCAAGGGCGTAAACAAATCCAGGGCAAGCTGCTTCTACATCAAAACACATAGCCTTTTTAGCGCCCAGTTTAGCCTGTAAAATACAAGCTGTAGCAGGGAAAAGGTAGTCTGGAGAAGCAGTCGCCACGATTATTCCATCGATCTGCTCAGGTGTGATGCCGGCTTTCTCTAAAGCTTTTAAGCTTGCTCTGTAAGCAAGATCAGAGGTAGCTTCCTCTGGAGCAGCTATATGCCTTTCTTTTATGCCTGTCCTTTCCACTATCCATTCGTCAGAGGTTTCAACCATTTTCTCAAGATCTGCATTTGTGAGTATTTTTTCAGGTAAATAAGACCCCATCCCCAAAATTTTGACACCCACCTCACACCTCCAAAGAAAGGTTTATAGATATAAAGGCAAAAGACGACCAAATATTATTCGCGTAAAGAATTTTACAGTAATGCTTATGTACATTCCCAAAAGTGGAAAACCAAGAGCTGAAATAACAACCAAAACAAGAAGGATGTAGTATCCGTATTGTCTCATGAAAAACTTAAACGCTCCAGAGGGAAGAAAATATTCAAGGACATGCCATCCATCAAGAGGAGGAATGGGAATTAAGTTAAAAAAAGCCAAAGCGGTACTGATCACTACAAAGTTCACAATCATAGCTCCAGGCGTTGTGTAAAGCAAGAACCTGTATGCAAATATTCTCAATGTAAAGCCAACAAGAAAAGCTGAAATGAGATTTGAAAGCGGACCAGCCAGCGAAACCAGTACCACGTCTCTTCGTGGATTCCTCAAGTTATATGGATTAATAGGGACCGGTTTTGCCCATCCAAAATGAAGAAAAAGAAGTGCAACAAATCCAACGGGGTCTATATGCGCAAGGGGATTTAATGTTAGTCTTCCCTTCAAACGAGGGGTAGGATCCCCCAGTTTATAAGCCACATATCCATGAAAATATTCATGGATAGTTAATGCAAGGAGAATACCTGGTAAGACTAAGATAAGATCAAGCCAGCTCATACCCACCTCATTTTGATATAAATTAACGAGATAAGAATCCCTAAAACTGCTCCCACGAAGACTTCCAAGGGAGAATGACCAAGGAACTCCTTTAACTTCTCTTTACCAAGGGTCTTATTCTTTCCTATCATCTCTTCTACTATAATATTTAAAAGCTCGGCGTGTTCTCCCGCTGCCCTGCGAATGCCTGCAGCGTCATACATAATGATAAGACTAAAATACAATGTAATACCAAATATAGGAGAACTAAACCCATAATGCTTTCCAGCAATCACCGAAAGACAGGAAACAGCGGCAGAATGGGCACTGGGCATCCCTCCAGTACTGAAAAGCCAGGAGAAGGCAAGCCTTTTTTCCCTAATGCTGTAAATTGTAAATTTTATCATCTGGGCAATAAAACCTGTCAAGAGAGGGAGTAGCCAGAATGGATTAGAAAAAATTTCTTTTATAACCAATCACTTCCTCCTGGAAAGAAAATAATCTGCAAGTCCTTCTATTAATTTGACTTTATCTCCGAGAAGACTTTTGGCCTCAACTTTAATATCTCTTACCAGTTCTCTTGCTATATCATAAGACTTTTCAAGTCCCAAAACAGAGGGGTACGTGCACTTTCCCCTTTCTCTATCTTTCCTCGCTTTTTTGCCAAGCTCTTCGTCCTCTGCTGTCTCGTCAAGAATATCATCCACGATTTGAAAAAGCAATCCCAGTTTTCTCCCAATTATTCTTAAACCTTCTACAACAGATTCTTTAGCCCCTGAGCCTATAGCTCCGATTACAATGGAGGCCTCAATAAACCTTGCCGTCTTCCTCAAATGAATATTTTCAACCAACCTTTGAGTGTGAACCTTCCCCTCAGCCCTTAAATCCAGCACCTGCCCCCCAATGACGCCATCCACGCCGAGGGCATCCACAAGTTCACTTAACATCTTAACTTTAACTTCCGCACTTAACGGGCCTTTTAAAAACAATCCAACAGCCTCGATAAAAAGCGCATCACCGGCAAGAATCGCCATAGCTTCACCATATACTCTGTGATTTGTCGGTTTTCCGCGACGAAAGTCGTCGTTATCCATTGCAGGAAGGTCATCGTGGATAAGTGTAAAAGTATGGATCATTTCAAGGGCACAGGCCTGAGGCAAGATTTCTTCTTCATTTTTTCCACCACCCAGTTCATATCCCAAAATACAAAGAACAGGGCGCAGCCTTTTGCCACCAGCGAAAAGGGAGTATCTCATTGACTCCCGTAATAAGGGAACGCCCTTAGCATTTTGAGGGAAAAATTCCTCCAATTTTTTGTTGACCAATTCACTCTTTTGTTCTATGTACTCTAAAATATGCACTTTTCCTCCTAAAAAAGGTTATCCAACAGGGTCATTATTACAAAACCCAACATAAAAGAGAAGGTTGCAACCTTTTCCGAACCATGGGTGTGGGATTCAGGAATCATTTCATCACTCACCACGTAGACCATTGCCCCCGAAGCAAAAGCCATAAGGTAAGGTAAAAGCTTCGTGAAGAGTATTCCGAGAGAAACACCCAAAAGGCCAGCTAATGGCTCAATCATTCCCGTTAGAAAGGCTATAAAAATAGCTCGGCCCTTGCTCATACCGAGGCTGAAGAGGGGTAGGGCTACTGCTGCACCTTCAGGAATGTTCTGCAAACCTATGGCTATTGCGAGGGAAATTGCAGAAGGAGAAATACCTTCGGCAAAAGAGACTCCAACGGCCATTCCCTCGGGAAAATTGTGAATTACCATCGTTAAAAGAATGAGCGAAACCATTTTAAGTCTCGAAGAAGGACCTTCCAGCCCTTTTATAAAATGTTCGTGAGGAACAACAGAGTCCAGGAAATCCACAAAAAAGGCTCCACCGAGAAAAACCAGAAGCACAGGAATAAGGGCACCTTTACTGAGAGCCGGGATAAGAAGACTGAAAATGGAGGCAGAAAACATAATTCCACCGGAAAGTCCTAAAAACAATGGCATACTCTTGGAACCAAAATCAACCTTAAAAATAAGAAACAAAGCACCAAGAGTTGTGGCAAGCCCTGCAAACAAAGATGCTAAGAAACCAATTAATACGTTATTCACTCTGATCTTCCAGCCCCGATAGTTTTCTAAGGTGATTTAAAGCCTCATCGTCATCCGGTTTTATTTCGAGACTTTTCAAGAAGTATTCCCTGGCAAGTTCTTCATTATTTATCATTTCCTGGAAAATTCCCATCCCTTTGTAGTACTTTATTTTTTCCTCCTCTGACTCCACCTCATTAGACTCGACCCGCCTCAACAGCTCCTTAATGCATTTCTCAGCTAAATCGAAATTTCCTTCAAAAAGAGCTTCTTTGAAGAATTCAAAGAGTTCGTCATTAGAGTAATTAGAAACTTCGCTTTTACTCGGCTTCTTTTGAGACATAGTTTACAAACTTCTCAATGTTTTCACGAGTTCCTATCACAATAAGCCTATCAGTTCTTTCTATTTCGAACCCGCCATCTGGTAAGACGTAAGTTACGGTTTTAGAAGAAACACCGATTTTTGAGCCATCCTCAGGTTTGGAGCCTTCTTCCACAATAACTGGTTCATTTCTCTCAACGGCAATAACATAAAGGCCAAATTTTTTCCTTATCTCAAGTTCACTCAATGATTTCTTCTGGAAGTT
The DNA here is from genome assembly GCA_964654765.1 of uncultured bacterium. Classification (GTDB taxonomy): domain Bacteria; phylum Hydrothermota; class Hydrothermia; order UBA1063; family UBA1063; genus UBA1063. The sequence goes on from CAZZKY010000104.1 coordinate 10,433, forward strand.
TCTCGGGACATCAACAGTGGATATCATGATATTCTTCTTCTTGAGAAGATCGGCAAGTTCAACGGTTCCCATCATTATACTCATTGCTAATCTCTCGGCAGATTGTTTTTCGGGCTGAACAATCTTGGATACCCCAAGCCGGGATAAAATTTTTGCATGGACGTCGTTTGAGGCTTTAGCATAAACATTTTTAATCTTTCTGTCCTGCAATATCTGTGCAGTCAAGATTGAAGCTGAAATTTCAGAAATACAAAGGAAAACGTAATCAAAGTCCTCCAAATTTAACTGAGCTAAAGCACTCTCATCTGTGCTATCAAGAATCACGGCTTGGGAAACCATGTCTTCCATACCTTTTATTTTATTCTCGTCTTTATCCACAAGAACAACAGTGTGGTTTTCTCGCATAAACACTTCTGCTAATGACCTTCCAAACCTTCCAGCACCGATAACAAGAATGTTCATATAAATTCACCCCACTATATATCTGTCTTCTGGATAACCTATCTCAACCTTCGTCCTTTCTATCATGTAGGTTGCCACAGATAGTATACCAACCTTACCAACTATCATAAGTAAAATTATAATCCACTTAGAAAGTACATTAAAATCTGCCGAAAGACTTACATTACTATAAATACGAGAGCCAGTCGTAAGACCCACCGTACCGAAGGCTGAAACGGTTTCAAAAGCTATTTCTATGGGGGTGTGGAGTGAAAGGACATTCTTGTCAAAAGACACAATTAAAAAATAGCTAATAAACAAATAGGTGGAGGAAAGGATTAAAATCAAAATTGCCTTTTCTACCACAGCGTCAGATATTCTTCTTTTGAATAAATAAACGTTTTTGTACCCCTTAAGGTAGTGGAAAATCCACAAAAAAGCCAGGGCAAAGGTATTCGTTTTAACCCCGCCAGCAGTTCCACCTGGATTTCCCCCTATATACATAAGAAGCATAACTAAACTTAGTGTTGCGGGGGAAAGAAGAGAGAAATCAACGGTATTAAAACCGCAGGTTCGCGGAGTAATGGATTGAAAAAGTGCGGCCAAAATCTTTTCCGAAGTTGAAAGGCTTCTGAAGCTGTTGTTTATTTCAAGGAATAAAATTAAAAAAAATCCTCCTACGATAAGGATAATCGTCCACGTAAAAACAGCGCGTGTATGGGTCGAAAGCCTGAAGGCTTTCCATGAAGTCCTCTCGAGTGAACCTCTTCTTATGGATCTTTTTAACAATTCCACTCTACTTTTGAAAAATTCCTTTAATTCGTTAAGAACAAAGAATCCCAGTCCACCTGTTATTATTAACAGGATAACAACTAAATTTACAAATGGGTCACCTCGAAAAGACATCAGAGAATCAGAAAAAGTTGAAAATCCCGCATTGCAAAAGGCCGAAATCCCCTGAAACACCGCATGTTGAAAGGCAAGAATTGGGGGAAAATATTTTAAAAAAGCAAAGAACAATAAAAGAATTCCAATCGACTCTATAAACAAAGTATAAATCACCACCCTCCTGGCAAAATAAAAAGCAAAACCTGGCTTAAGCTCAGGAAATCCCTGGGCCATCATTTCTGGAAGAATCAAACTCCTCCTCAACCGATGCAGTAATATACCCGCTACACTCATATATCCAATACCGCCAAGCTGAATCAAAGTAAGGATAACAGCTTTTCCAAACAAAGTGAAAAACACGGGGGTATCTTTCACTATTAAGCCGGTCACGCATATAGCAGAGGTCGCCGTAAAGAAAGCATCGGTCAAACTCAATGGCCCTCGCCTCGAAAAAGGTAACAGCAAAAACAAAGTCCCCAATAAAATGGCAAAAATGTAACCCGAAACGAGAAGCAAAAAAGCCTTACGCTCCATAAAATTGTAGGAAGATAATCTATTTAACCAGCTGTATTATATACCTGCTTTAAGCCCCAGTGTAAGGCCAAATCTATTGTTTCTATACGAGCCTTCAAAATACCCTTTAATCACTAAAATTTTGAACTCTATACCGCCAAAATAAGAAAGGGTACTGTTTTCGACCGCTTGTATTTCCTTCCTGGTGGAGTCACTCGTCGTCCAATAATTTGTGTTCAATGAATAAATATCGTAACTTATTCCAAGATAAGGGGTTATGAGAAGAACGTTTTTGGAAACAGAAGCCCTGATCGAAAGATCTTTAAGATGCAGGTTTGTATAGAGGGTATCAAATTTAAAAGTGAGGTTTTTATATTCGTGATTAATGAGGGCCACTGAGACCGCAGGAGTGGGTGGGACAAGCTGGTCTTTTAGAATTTGAACTTTTAAACCATAGCCAATGAGATAGGGTGATTCCTCAAAGAAATCGGATTTAATTAGTTTTGGAGCGTATTTTCCAATTAGATCCACCGCAAAAAGTCCCCTTAAAAGGGGAGTAAAAGAGAACCCCTTAAAGAGTCCGATTTCACCGTATAAGAATGGAAAAACAGCAGGGAAAGATATTTGTTCAGAATTAACGGGATTGGTAAACTTAAACCAGCTGGCATTTGCAGCAACACCCAGATTGAAGTGCGGCAATCCGCCTCTACATCCGGCATTGGATATCACACCAGAAGAAATCAGGGCTGCAGCATTGTCAGTGAGAGAAACTGCCATATTCTCAACACGCTCTTCAAGGTTTTGGGCACCCAACACCCCTATTACTGTCACTAACAATATCAGTTTTTTCATATACCCTCCTTGTGTCTATAAATTATAACCCAATCCGTTTTGACGGTCAATCTTGTAGAGCTTCTCAAAAACCCCCTAACCGAAAAGTTTCAGTATCTTCTCTCGTTAAAGTAATTCAAGGACTTTCAGCTTCACGATTTTGTTATAAAACTTATAAAAAAATATCTTTTATCCTCTCTATGCATTTTTTGCTGAATCCCATTGGTACTCTTACGTAATTTCAAACTGCACAGCCTCATTAAATAACTGGAGTAAATTTATAAAATAACTCATAACGAAACACCTAACAATTCTGAGGCAGGCCGTCTCCGGTTTATATATTCTTTTCAAAAAGCGATGGAGCTGAAATTATAATAGAAACTTCCCAATCTTTTGACTATTCAAGCATACTTCTTTAACATCACTTTATGTACGGTTTGATTCTTCTGATTTCCTTTTATTTTTTCTTTTTCAGCATTGAGCTTTTATCCAAAGGATTCAAACTTCTCGGAAGCGGTTTTGCGAATATTCTGATTCAAAACACCGCACACCCTATAGTGGGTTTTTCCACAGGTCTACTTGCAACTACAATCATGCAATCATCCTCATCCACCACTTCCATTATTGTTAGTTTGATAGCAGCTGGGACCCTAAATATCAGAAATGCAATTCCAATGATAATGGGAGCCAATATTGGCACCACGGTAACAAACACTCTTGTATCCCTTGCCCATCTGAAAAGAGGAAAAGAGTTTGAAAAGGCCATTCAAGCTGCAACCGTTCACGACTTTTTCAACCTCTTAACAGCCCTTACCTTCCTACCTTTAGAGCACTTCTTTCACCCTCTCGAAAAATCGGCCAATTTTCTCTCCAATCTCTTCAAAAACATTGGGGGATTCGAGGTTGTATCTCCCTTGAAAATCATCCTTGAACCACCGATAAAACTCATTTTAAGCTCCCCTCTTAAAAAGTATCCTCTTGCTGTCATCTTGATCGCTGTGATAGTTTTATTAATTTCCCTGAAATACATAGTAGAAAGCATGACCAAAATCTCTAAAAAATATGTAGACCGTTACCTCAACACTATTTTTTTCAGAAATATAAGAACCTCATTCATCTCAGGAATCGTATTGACTTCCATAGTCCAATCAAGTTCCTGTACAACCTCTCTTGCAGTCCCTCTTGCCGCTGTAGACCTTCTTGACCTTAGGAGGATTTTCTACTACACAATGGGTGCAAATATAGGCACCACTGTCACCGCAATTCTGGCAGCTTTAATCACAAAAAACCCTGCAGCTCTCTCAATTGCTTTCACACACCTGCTTTTCAACGTGTACGGTGTTGTACTTAACACTCTCATTTACAGGGAACTTCCTGTAAAAATAACGAAGATCTTCGCCAGGATTGCAACGAGGAGAAAAATTATCGCAGTGTTATACGTTATAATAATGTTTTATGTTTTACCTGCCATTATAATCTGGTTAGGAGGTATAAGATGAAAAGGACACTATGGGACCTTTTAAGAGGAAAAACTTTGCTACAGGAAGCTTTTGAAGAAGGCCTCGAAATGTTAATCCAGGTAAAGTATATGTATGTTGAGACCAATAAGCTTCTATTCGAAGCTGTTGAAGAAGGTTTTGACCCGTACTCCATTGATAAAAAGGTGAACAAACGAGAAATAGAAGTGAGGGAAAAGATTTTGAAACATCTTGTTTTTGGTGCGGATAAAGTGGACATAGCCCCAGCCCTTTCTTTAAGTAGCATTATAATTGACATAGAGCGGATTGGTGATTATTGTAAAAACATGTTTGAGCTTATCGAAATCTACCCTGAAAAACTTGACGAAGATTCCTACATCAGCAAACTCAAGAAGATTTCTGAAGACATTTCTCACGAGTTTGACGTAACCTACTTAGCCTTTAAGGAAGCTGATGAAGAAAAAGCCCAATATGTTATGAAAAAGCACCTGGAAATTAATGAAGCCCTTGAAGGGTTGCTGAGAGAAGTTGCCAGAGACGATTCCCTGAAACCAAGGAAGGCAATAATAATAGCTCTGTTAACAAGATATTTAAAAAGAGTTAGCGCTCACCTCAAAAATGTAGCCTCATCTATTGTGAATCCCTATCCCAAAATTAGCTTTCAACCGGAGAGCAAGTTTTAGGATTTAAATTTCAGGAGAATAATTGACTCACACTCAATAAGCCTGGATTCGCCAACAGGTCCTATTTTCTCACCTGTCTTTGCTTTTATGTTCATTCTTTCTGGAGCGATTCCAAGAACTCTTGATATATTTTCCCTCATTTTTGGTATTAAATCCTGAATCTTTGGCTTTTCCAGTTTAACATAGGAGTCAATGTTAATTATCTCCACCCTATTTCCCCACTTTTCCAGAATTTCTCCAAGAAGTTTTAAACTTGAAACCCCAGCAAATTTAGGATCGCTGTCGGGGAAATGGTATCCAATATCCCTATCACCTACAGCACCGAGGAACGCATCAATGATTGAGTGTACCAAACAATCACCATCAGAATGAGCAACAGCACCGATTTCCTCTGAAACAACAACTCCACCAAGTATCAAAGTCTTGCCCTGTTCAAGCCTGTGGGAGTCATAACCCAAACCCACCCTTAATTCCATCTTTCCTCCCAATATTTTTTTAAAAAAAATGAGGTCTTCCGGGTACGTTATTTTAAAATTTTCAAAACTTCCTTTAACAACCTTTGCCCTTATGCCAAGAAGGTCGAAAACCATCGTTGATTCGTCAGTATAAGTTTTCTGCGCTCTTTCAAAGCATTTAAGGAGCAACTCCTTTCTAAAACCCTGTGGGGTCTGGATCAAATATAGGTTATCTCTTTCAACTTTGGTAGAAAAAAGTTCGGACTCAAAGTAACCTGCGGTATCCCTCAGGGGAATTCCCGGAACCACCGCATCATACTCTTTAAGACCTGCTATAACATTATCTACTATTTCCTTACTCACATTAGCCCTTGCGGAGTCGTGGATCAAAACATACTCACCTTTTGCTTCGCGAACTCCGTTGCGAACCGATTCACTCCTTTCTGCTCCGCCTTCGACGATGGCAGAAAGCTTACGGTACTTTGTCTTTAACTTCTCACCCTTTCCAATGTCCTGCCTGCTTAACACAAGAACAATCTCAGAAATAAGAGGATGTCTTTCGAAGGTTTCAAGGGAATACTCTACTACGTATTTTCCAAAAACTTCGAGAAATACTTTATCTCCCCCAAACCTTTTACCTTGACCCGCAGCAACTACAATTGCAGAAAACTCTGGCATTACTGATTAAAATCAGGGGGTTCAATCAATTGTCTGAGTCTTTGCATTCTCATGGGGTGTCTCAATCTCTTGATAGCCTTCGCCTCAATCTGCCTTACCCTTTCTCTCGTAATGCCGAAAATCGCTCCAACCTCCTCAAGGGTCTTAGGTGGATGCCCATTTAGTCCAAACCTGTATTCAAGAATCTTCCTTTCTCTTTTGGACAAGGTTTGAAGAACCTCTTCAAGACGCTCTTTCAATATAAACTCCTTTGCATATTCAAGGGGGTTATTTTCTCTATCAACGATGTATTCAGCAATTATAGATTTCTCGTCGTGATCAATTGGTTTATCCATCGAAATTGGTTCTTTCTGCGCTTCAAGGGCCTGCTTCACCTTCTCTACAGTGAGGTTGGTAGCTTCTGCAATTTCTTCATAGGTGGGCTCCCTATCAAGTTCTTGCATTAAATATTTGATTGCCCTATTTATTTTAGTTATGGTTTCAATCATATGAATTGGAATTCTTATAACCCTTGACTGGTCAGCTATTGCCCTTGATATGGATTGTTTAATCCACCATGTAGCGTAAGTGGAGAATTTAAATCCTTTACGGTAATCGAATTTTTCCACAGCCTTGATCAAACCGAGATTACCTTCCTGAATCAGGTCACCAAATTCAAGCCCCCTATTCATGAATTTTTTGGCAATATCGATTACAAGCCTCACATTACCTTCGACCATCTTACACTTAGCAAATTCAAGCCTTGCGAAGTGTTCCCTTAAACTCGCGTAAACCTTATCTGCTTCATCAAAGGGCATACCAATTTTTCCAATTCTCTGTTCCAGCGCCCCTGCAGTTTCCCTCATCATATACATTAGTTCGCCAAGTCTTTCTAAATCCCTGGGAGTCTTGTCAGGTTTGTTTTTTAACTCCTCCTCTTCAGCCTTCAGTGCATTCAATTTTTCATAAAATTCCCTAATATTGTTTATTTCTTCCTCAAACTTGAAAAATATATCTTTAACCACAGAAAACCTCGGAGATACCTTTTCAATCTTATCTGCAATCTTTTTCGCAATTTTCTCCTTTTCTTTTGAGGAAGACAAGCTCTGGTACTCCTCAATTAGCTTTTTGAGTTCGCGAAAGCTTTTCTCTACTCTAACTTTCTCTTTCCTATTCATCTCCCTTGAGGTCCAGTAGTGTGAATCTACCTGAACAAGCTCCTCTACAGGGATAAAACCATCTAAACACTGCCTTATAAGCATATAGAATCTTTCAATTCCATAAGGGGTAGAAAAAAGTTCGCGAACTATTCCTCTCCTTGCCTCATCGATCATTTTAGAGTATTCTTGCTCCTCCTCTTTAGTAAGCAAATCAAGATGAGAGACTTGTTTCAAATAGGTCTTTGTGGGATCATCCCTTATCTGAGAAAACTCTTCTCTTTCAAAAATATCCTGCTCAACCCTTTTCTTTTTCCTTGCTCTGAAAGATTCATGAACTTCAATCCCCTCTTCCTGAAGCGCCATTATGACCTCTTCAAACTGTTCAGTACCAACCTGATATTGCAAAACTCTCTCAAGCTCATCAAAGGTAACCTTCTTTTCCTTTTTCGCCTTTTCAATGAAATCCCTGAATTTTTTATCTTCAAACAAAGTTTCCATAATTATCCCCCCATATTTTCCTTTTTGCTCTTAAAAAACTCAATCAAAATTTTTTCAACATTTTCCTTGTTTTCGAGCCTCTGTTTTAATAACATTTGTCTCACTTTCGAGGCTCGAATATCTCTAATTTTCTTAATAATTTCACCTTTGACCCTTTCGTTGATTTCGCCAAGGTACTTCATTGCGTATTCTACTATCCTGCTGGAGCCAGGATGCTCCGATATCACCTCTTCGGGTGTTTTGCCTTCCTTCAAAGCCACATAAATAGTCTTTGCATCCTCACTCAAAAAATCCTCTTCTGATAGTTCATTTAATAATACTTCCCTAATTTCGGAATCTATCAAGGCTGAAACCGCAAGTGAAAAATCAACTCCCGCAACAACACTCTCTTTTTTCTGTCCGCTAAGCAATTTCAAAACCTCATTTAACCCAATAGAACCGATGCCAAAGGCTTTTGCAACTAAGTCACCAAAGTCCTTTCGTAAAACAGGATTTTCAATTCTTTGTATGGATTCAAGCAAATCCCTTACATTTGATGCCCTTTCCTCTATTGTTGCGCTTATACGTAATATATACTTAGCAAAATCACTCGCACTGTCAAGAGCCTTTTTTACCTCGTCAATCCTTCCATTCTCCCATGCCTCAGCAGGGTCTTTTGAAAACTCTAAACTTGCAATTAAAGGCATAACGCCCTTTTCAAGAAGAACTTTAATACTCCTTAATGTTGCCCTTTTCCCTGCCTCATCACTGTCAAAAAGTAAAATTGCCTTTGAAAACTGCGATGATATGAAATTCGCGTGATCCTCCGTTAAAGCTGTGCCCATAGGAGCCAAACCTCTTTTGATTTCCATCATGAAAAGCGCCATGACATCAAAGTAACCCTCTACCACTATCGGGATTCCAGATTCCTTTAACTCCTTTTTGTTTGTATAATATCCAAAAAGTATCTTCCCTTTGCTGAAAAACTCTGTTTCCGGTGTATTTAAGTACTTGGGTTCATCAGATTCTTTCATAGCACGACCGCCAAAGGCAACAACATTCCCAAAATGATCATAAATTGGTATAATAAGCCTATCCTGGAAAAACTCAGAATAACCACCTCGTGGATTTTCCTTTATTAATCCAACTTTCAACATAGTATAGAAATCAAACCCCTTATTTTTCAAGTAGGTAACTAATCCTGCGCCAGAGGCGTAACCCAGACCGAAGGTAAGAATTGCCTCTGTTGTAACTTTTCTTTGTTTGAGATAATTCAAGACGGGTATGCCTTCTTCAGATTCATTCAAAACCTTCTGATAATAGGTCTTCGCTTCCTTAAGAAGCAAGAGCTCTTTACTGCTTTTAACCTCTTCGTCAATTTTAATACCCGCAATCTTTGCCAGTTCTCTCAAAGCCTCTGAAAAAGACAATCCTTCCTTCTTCATCAGAAAGGTGAAAACGTTGCCCGATGCCCCGCAACCAAAACAGTGATACAGCCCTTTGTCCGGATCAACATAAAAAGATGGAGTTTTTTCTGCATGGAACGGACAGAGTCCTCTATAAGATTTTCCCGCTTTTTTTAGCTGAACATAGTTGCCTATGATATCGACTATCGAAACAGAAGTGCGAATCCTTTCAATTACCTCTCTAAAGTTATCTCCTCTCATAAAGGTAACTCAGTGGAACTTCAATAAAAGTTTTGCCTATCTGAATAAGGGCTTTATCTCGTCTAACTTCTTTCAAAACTCCCACAACCCCTACCGGTTTGATAAAATACTCTTTTTCCAATATCAAGTTGGCTGCGGGCCTCAAATCAAGTTCGTAGTTTTTTTCCATTTCTATCAGCTCTTTTTTAACATCCTTCGCAATCTGCTTGATTTTTTCTCTGTTTTCTTCTCTTCTTATTTGCTTCAGTAATCTCTCCACCTCTTCCCGAGCGCTGGCAACTATCTTCTGTGCCGTTTCCTTTCCAATCTTTTCTGCCCTTTTTAGCTTTTCTTCAAGAGAGGAAAGCTTTTCCTTATACTCGGCGGAAAGCCTTTCATATAAAGCTTCCTTCTCCTGCAAATTCCTGATCACTCTATCCAGTATAGCCGACTCACCCTGGACATACCCTCTTGCCTTTGCGATAATTTCCTGGGGTAACCCTGTTTTTTCTGCAATTTCAAAGGCATGACTGACACCTATTTCACCGACTTTTACTTTATATGTGGGCCTCTGCAATACAGGGTCAAACTCCATTGAAGCATTTAACATTTCTTCATTTTGAGAAACAAGCAACTTCAAGGTAGTTAGATGTGTATTGCCCAGAACCCATAAACCTTTGGATAAAAGGTATTCAAGAACCGCATAGGCGATGCCTGACGCTTCCTGAGGGTCCGTGCTTGAAATCATTTCGTCAAAAAGCACCAGGTCACCTTCTTTCGCCTCTGCCAGAACTTCAACAATCTCTTTTATATAAGAGGTAAAACTCGATTCCCCCTCAACCAAGTCCTGTTCATCTTGAAAACCTACTGCAAAAACATTCTCCGGGAATACCAGCACCGCCTTTTCAGCAGGAACAGGAATCCCTGTCGTCGCCATAAGATGAAAAAGCCCAACAGTTTTCAAAAGAACCGTTTTCCCACCTGCGTTAGGACCTGAGACAAGAAAGACCCTCTTATCTATACGCAAATTCAGAGGAACCACTTTATCAAAGCCCAGCATATTAAGCAATATCGGATGATAACCATTAACAATTTCGATGAAATCTTCTGAAAATTCCGGATATTCACACCTATAGTCTGCTTTAAAATTGGCAAGGGCGCAATACAATTCAAGCTTACCTACATGTTCCCATACAGAAAAAAGGGCGTCTGAAAGTTTTCCAATCCTTTCACTGATATCGCGCCTTATTCGATCTATCTCTTCCTTTTCCTCTTCCACTGCCCTTACATAGCTGTTTTGAAGATTAACAACCTCAATTGGCTCCACGTAAACTGTCTCGCTGCTCTTAGAATAGCCGTGGATTATGCCCTCGGTCTTAAAATTGGCAATCAAAGGAATTACAAACCTACCATTCCTGATGGTTATTACAGCCTCCCGCACAATACCATCAGCTTCCAGTTTTCTCAAAATTTTGGTCATCACCTCATATATCTCGTTTCTCAGTGAGATAACCTTTTGTTTTATCCTATAAAGTTCGGGCGTAGCATCTACCCTAAGTTCCCCATCTTCACTTACTATGGAAAATATCTGCCTCTTTAAAGATTTTAAAATCTCTGGACTAATAAGGAAATCGCAAGAATCTGAAAGTGATTCGTATAGTCTTGTGTAACCCTCAATAAAATCACCTACTTCTCTTATCTCTTTAAAGGAAAGGGGGGCACCTGTGCGAGCTCTTCCTAAGGCCTTTTTTATATCAGAAAATTTAGAAAAGTCAAGCCTTATGCCTTTATGAATGGCTTTTTCAATTATCTGCGTTTTTTCAAAAATGTCCTTCACCTCTTCTCTGCTCTTTCCAGGCATAAGGCTCTCTATCTGCTCCATGCCACAAGGAGATAAAAGGTAGGATTTCAATATCTCCTTGAGCTTTCCAAACTCTAATCTCTCGAGGGTTTTACTCCTCATTTCTTTTCATTTTACGAAGCATGCGCCTTCTTGCTGCAAGGAGTTCTTTCTTCTTCTTCTCAGAGGGTTTTTCATAATACTGATACTTTTTGACATCCTGAAGAATGCCATCAGCAGCCACAACTTTTCTGAATCTTTTTAGAAGGCTTTCAAAACTTTCACCATCACGCAGTCTGACACCAGACACAGAAATCACCTCCTTTTAATTTTTTCCAGTGCCCCCCATCCTAAAAATTATTAAAGTGGCTAAAGCCACTGCCGCTGTCTCAGCCTTTAACACGGTTTCACCAAACCTGAAACCAATAAATCCCGCTTTTAAGAGGGCCTCAATTTCTTTATTTGTCAAATCACCCTCAGGACCGACAACAATTATAGTATCACCAAATACAGAAGTTTCACAATGGAGGGGCTTGCCCTCCAAATGCCCGAAAAACTTATGCTGGAAACCCTCTTTCTTCAAAAGTTCAGAAAAACCTATGGGGTCTACAATACTTGGTACTGTTGAACGATTACTCTGTTTTACAGCTTCTCTCGCTATTCTTGACCACCTCTCTATCCTGAAGCGCTTTTTAACGCTCCTTTCGAATAATACAGGTATAAATTCACTTACACCCAGCTCAGTGCATTTCTCGATTAAATAATCGTTTGCCTTCCCATCCGCCAACGGAGAAAAGGCAAGTGTAAGTTTAAAAGGTAATTCGTGTTTTTTCAAATGATGCTCAAGAATCGTTGCTTTTAAAACCCGCTTACGTAAATCTATTTCTTCAACTCGCGAAATAAACTCATTGCCTTTTCCGTCGATCAGCCTGATAATTTCGCCTTTTTTAACTCTTCTTACCTTTACAAGATGATGAAATTCCTCTTTATCTTTTACAAGCAGGATATTTTCGACCTTTTCCTGATAAAAGGCAGAATTCATGAGGGTTTGCCAAACCTTGGAACTCTTTCCATCACCTCCTCTTCCTCTTTCTGCATTTCTTGAACCAACTCTCGATACTCCTTTGATGGTTTTGTAGGAATTACAAGTTTAATATGAAAAAATAGGTCGCCTCTATACCCATTTCTTTCCATACCGTATCCTTTCAGACGAATAGTTTCACCCGGCGCTGTTCCTGGCGAAATTTTAACTTTTAACTTCCTTCCATCAAGATGAACAAATTCAATCTCCTTCCCCAAAACCAGCTCAGAGTAGGTAACATTGATTCCAACATGAAGATCCTCTTTATCTCTTACAAAAATCTCGTGCGGTTTCTCTGAAATGGTTACAATTAAATTCCCCCTTTCACCGCCCCTTGGTCCCGCATGGCCTTCACCGGTGAGAATAAAGTACTCTCGGTCTCTGATCCCCTTCGGTATCCTAAACGCAATCTCCCTATCTTCCCGTACTCTCCCCGTACCATTGCACTTTGGACAGGGATTTACTATTACCTTGCCTTCCCCTTTACATTGAGGACATACTGTTTCCCTAATAAATTGCCCGAAGAAAGTTGACGACACCTCCCTTACCACACCCGTCCCATTGCAGACACTGCAGGTTTCTACCTTCCCATCCAAACTTCCAGTCCCTTTGCAGGAATCACATATCTCTAACCTTTTAAGTCTAATCTTTTTTACATCGCCACGATATACTTCTTCCAGGGTCACGGGAAGAGTAATGTGAATATCTTCTCCCCTTACCTTTACGCGCTGTCTTCGTGTTCCTCTACGGGTGTTAAAACCAAAAAAGTCTCCGAAAAACTCATCAAAGAAATCAAATCCAAATCCAAGGTCTTTGAAGATGTCTCTAAGGTCATCAAAGTGCGTAAAGTCTCTCCAGGTAAAATCACCTTGTTGGAATCTCGTCTTAACCCCTTCATGTCCATACATATCATAGAGTCTTCGTTTTTCTGGGTCAATGAGCACCTCATATGCTTCGCTTATCTCTTTAAATTTTTCCTCTGCTTCTTTCCTATTTTCAGGATTTCTATCAGGATGATACTTTATTGCCAGTTTTCGGTAAGCCTTTTTTATCTCTTCCGGGGATGCATCCCGAGGAACCCCAAGAATTTCATAATAGTCTTTTTTAGCCATTATTTCACCACTTCATAATCTGTATCATCAGGTTTATCTTTTTTCCCTTCTGTCGTGCCCGTTTGTGTGCTGCTTCCATATTTTGCGTAAACTTCTTGAGCCACCTGCGACCACACCCTCTGAAGTTCCTCAAAATCCTGCCTGATCTTATTGAAATCATCACTCTTTAAAGATTCCTTAAGCCTGTTCATTGCCTCCTCAACTCTCTTCTTTTGCTCTTCAGTTATCTTCTCATGCAAATCTCTTAACCCTTTCTCCACGGCATATACATAAGCATCGGCCTGATTCCTAAGCTCAATAAGTTCTTTTCTCTTGCGGTCCTCTTCTTTGTATTTTTCAGCTTCCTGTACCATTTTTTCAATCTCTTCCTGAGTTAATCCGGTCCTTGCATGTATTCTGATAGAGCTTTCCTTATTGGTAGCTTTATCAACCGCAGAAACATGCAAAATTCCATCAGCATCTATGTCAAAGGTGACTTCAATCTGAGGCGTACCTCTCGGAGCCGGTGGAATTCCCATCAGCTCAAACTGACCGAGCAATCTGTTCTCCGATGCAATCGGTCTCTCACCTTGATACACTTTAATAAGAACGGAAGTCTGGTTATCTTCCGCAGTGGTGTAAATTTTGGATTTTCTTGTTGGTATTGTTGTATTACGAGGAATTACCACATCAAAAATACCACCAAGGGTTTCTACTCCAAGTGAAAGCGGCACAACATCAAGAAGCACAATGTCTTTATCCTGGTATTCGCCTGCAATGATGGCACCCTGAATTGCAGCACCCACTGCAACTACTTCGTCTGGATTTATGCCTTTATGAGGTTCCTTTCCGAAGAACTCTCTGACCTTCTGTTGTACAAGAGGCATCCGGGTCTGACCACCAACCAGAATAACTTCATCAATATCTTGCGGCCTGAGTTTTGCATCTTCTAAAGCATGTTTGCAAATTTCGATCGTCCTTTCAATCAAATCCATGGACATAGCCTCAAGACGAGATCTTGTAAGAACCCTTTCCAGATGCTTAGGACCGGAGGCGTCGGAAGTTATGAAAGGAAGGGAAATTTGAGTTTCCATAAGGGTGGACAATTCTTTCTTTGCCTTTTCAGCTGCATCTTTAAGCCTCTGCAGAGCATTCCTATCACTCCTTAGATCAATACCTGTTTCCTTTCTAAATTCTTCAATCAGCCAGTCTATAATTCGCTGGTCAATGTCGTCCCCACCAAGGTGCGTATCACCGGAAGTAGCCTTAACCTCAAAAACTCCCTGATCCAGCTCAAGGATCGAAATATCAAAGGTACCTCCTCCGAGGTCGTAAACAGCCACCCTGATAGTCCTGTCCGTCTTATCTAATCCGTAAGCAAGAGCAGCTGCTGTGGGTTCAGGGAAAACCCTTACAACCTCAAGACCTGCTATGATTCCGGCATCTTTCGTGGCTTGCCTCTGTGCATCATTAAAGTGCGCAGGAACGGTAATCACAGCCTTCTTAACAGGTTCATTCAGATAAACTTCAGCGATTTCTTTCATATAGGCAAGAATTTTGGAAGAGACCTCCTCGGGTGTCACATTCCTCCCAATGGCTGGTATGTAGATTTCTACTCTGTCGTTTTTCCCTCTAACAACTTTATAAGGAACTCTCCTGATATCAACTTCAGCCTCGTCATACCTCTTACCCATGAACCTCTTTACTGAAAAGACCGTATTTTCAGGGTTAAGAATTGCCTGCCTCTTAGCTATTGAGCCAACAAGAACCTCCTGACCCTTAAAAGCCACGACAGATGGTGTAATCCTCTCGCCTTCTTTATTAGTGATAACAACCGGATCACCACCAATAACCACTGCAACAGCAGAATTGGTAGTTCCAAGGTCGATTCCGATTATCTTTTCTTTCACTGCCATAAGCATCCCCTCCCAAAAATTTAGTTATTTTCCTGCTTTTTTTCTTTAGAAACCTTAACCCTTGCAGGGCGAATCAACTTGCCCCGTAAAATATAGCCTGGTTGAACTTCCTCCACAACCTTTCCGGGAGGAAGCTCATTTGTCTCGACAGTTTCTATTACTTCATGTATTTTTTCATCGAAATCTCCACCACTTCCGCTCACAAGCTCGAGACCTTCCATACGTAAGACCTGTAGAAGCTCATTGTATATCATTTCTACGCCTTTTTTAAAAGCCTCATCACTGGTTGGGGTTTTTAAGGCGAGGCGGAAGTGGTCAAGAACAGACAATAGATTTCTAATAATTCGCTCGTTTGCAAAGTCAATATTTTTTTGCCACTCCTCTTTCATCAACTTCTTGTAGTTTTCAAATTCTGCTGCTTTCCTCAAAAACAAATCCTTAAAATTATCCCTTTCTTTTTCAAGCTCACTAACCCTGTTGTTTAATTCCTCAAGTTCCCTCTTCAACTTCTTAACCCAGTGTTCCTTCATATTACTTCTTATCAGAACTTTCTTCCGTTGAAGCCTTACAGGTTGAGCAAGACTTCCCGTAATCATTCACATAGAAACCTGAACCCTTAAAGCTCAAACCTACACTTCCGCTGTAAACCCTGACAAGCTCTCCTCCACATTTAGAACATTTTGTAGGAAGTGAGTCCCCATTAGTGTAAAGTTCTTCAAACACCCAACCGCAATTTTTGCATTTAAATTCGAAGATTGGCATAGACCCTCCTTAAAAAGAAAAGTTTTTGGGCGGGGCTTCGCCCCGCCCAAAAACTTCTTTAGAACTCGTCGTACCCACCAGTTGGTGGCACGTTCTCTTTCTTCTTCTCCTTAATTTCCGTGACGAGGGCCTCCGTTGTGAGAAGAAGACCAGCAATGGAAGCGGCATTCTGAAGTGCAATCCTCTCAACCTTTGTAGGATCAATAATACCAGCCTCAATCATGTCCTTGAATTCACCGGTGAGGGCATCGAAACCGTGGGTTTCTGGTAACTGTTCAACCTTCTCTGCAATCACCGCACCATTGTAACCAGCATTTTCTGCAATCTGTTTCAGTGGTTCAACAAGGGCCTGCCTTACAATCTCAACACCAAACTGTCTATCACCTTCAAGCTTTAAGTTTTCAAGAGCTTTCTTAGCTCTGATGTAAGCTACACCGCCACCTGGAACTATACCTTCTTCCACAGCGGCCTTAGTAGCATGGAGGGCGTCCTCAATCCTTGCCTTCTTCTCCTTCATTTCAGTTTCAGTGGCAGCGCCCACATAAATTACGGCTACACCACCGGCAAGCTTCGCAAGTCTTTCCTGCAATTTCTCCCTATCGTAGTCGGACTTGGTCTCTTCAATCTGAGCCTTTATCTGTGCAATCCTGGCCTTTATGTTTTCTTTGGAACCATAACCTTCAACAATGGTGGTGTTGTCTTTATCTACAACAACCCTCTTAGCCCTACCGAGGTCGCTGAGCTGGGCAGATTCAAGTTTCATACCGGCTTCTTCAGAAATCACCCTACCGCCCGTGAGTATTGCGATATCCTCAAGCATGGCCTTCCTTCTGTCACCGTAGCCCGGTGCCTTCACAGCGCAAGCCTGGAGTACGCCTCTCAGTTTGTTCACAACAAGGGTAGCAAGGGCTTCACCCTCTACATCCTCAGCAATTACAAGGATTGGTTTACCTTGTTGAGCAACCTTTTCGAGAATAGGAAGAATATCCCTGATTGAAGAGATCTTCTTATCATGAATTAGAATGTATGGCTCCTCAAGGACACATTCCATCTTTTCCGGATTGGTTACAAAATAAGGAGAAATGTAACCCCTATCAAATTGCATTCCCTCTACGATCTCAACGTAAGTTTCAATACCCTTGGCTTCCTCAACGGTTATGACACCGTCCTTACCCACCTTATCCATCGCCTCGGCGATCTTTTCACCTATCTCCTTGTCGTTATTAGCAGAGATGGATGCGACTTCGGAAATTTCCTTCCTGCCCTGAACCTCTCTTGACATCTTCTTCAGCTCTTCCACGACCTTTTCAACGGCAATATCGATGCCTCTCTTAATTTCTATGGCGTTAGCACCAGAAGCGATGTATTTAAGGCCATTCCTGAAAATAGCCTCAGCAAGGATAGTGGCGGTTGTTGTTCCATCACCAGCCACATCGGAAGTCTTAGATGCAACTTCCCTTACCAGCTGTGCGCCCAGATTTTCAAAGGGATCAGGAAGCTCGATCTCCTTAGCAACGGTGACACCATCTTTGGTAATCGTTGGAGAGCCAAACTTCTTTTCAAGAATTACATTTCTACCAGCAGGACCAAGGGTGGCTTTTACAGCCTTAGCTAATTTTTCTACACCCCTTAATAACGCCCTTCTACCCTCTTCGTCAAAAATGATTTCTTTTGCTGCCATTTTTTACCTCCTTTTAGCCTTCTATTATGCAAAGAATGTCGTCTTCCCTCATTACGAGGTACTCTTCATCACCTACTTTAACTTCTGTACCAGCATATTTAGAGAAGAGGACCTTGTCACCAACCTTCACTTCAAGAGGGATTCTGTTTCCCTTTTCGTCAAGCCTTCCTGGACCAACAGCAATAACTTCCCCTTTCTGGGGCTTTTCTTTTGCTGTATCGGGAATAATGATTCCTCCTTTCTTGACCTCTTCCTCCTCTATCCTTTTTATAACAACTCTATCTGCCAGCGGTCTGAGCTTCATACATCCACCTCCTTTTGGGACGAAATTGATGTTATTTTAAATATAGTTAATTGCTATGAATTGTAAAGGGGGACCTTCACAGATATATGAGAAATTGTTCGCAAGGGGTGAAAGAACAGGCAAGCGGTAGTAAAATTCTTACCATGAAAGCAGTAATCATTAATGTAGGCAGTGAACTTTTAAAGGGCATAGTGCCGAACTTCAATTTGCAAGAACTATCAAAGATGTTACTCATTAAAGGAATAATGGTGGAAAAAAATACCGTTTTACCCGACACTGAAGAGTTCATTGTCCGTGAAATTAAAGACTATTTAGGAAAAATTGATTTTTTGATCGTTACAGGTGGTTTAGGCCCATCTCATGATGATGTTACAAAAGAGGCCATTGCCAAGGCTCTTAACATCAATTTAACCTTCTCCAAAAGCCTTTACCACTCATTGAAAGAAAAGTTTAAAAAATACAACATTCCTGAGACAGAAAGCCTTAAAAAATATGCAATAATCCCAAGCGACTCAGAAATCCTTGACAACCCCCGTGGGATTGCACCCGGGCTGAAACTTTCCGTTCAGAACACAACCATTTTACTGCTACCCGGACCACCAAGCGAGGCCAAAGAGATCTTGAGCGGATTCTTGCAAAAATTCGTTAAAAAAGAGCTTTACTGGAAATATATAAGAACCTTCGGACTGAAAGAAAATGAGATTCTTGAAAAATGTGAAGAGGAGCTTAAATCCATAGAATCAGGTTTATACCCGGATATAAGGGGCGTTGATATTCTTATTAGCTCAAATAGCGCAGAAATACTTGAATTAACTTCACAATCTGTAATTAAAAAACTCGGCAAAAACGTATATGCCACAGAACTGAAGAATATCGAGGAAATTATCGGAGATAAGCTTAGAAGTCGAAAATCCACAGTGGCAACGGCAGAATCTTGTACTGGCGGACTTTTGGGCCATCTCATAACCAATGTACCAGGAAGTTCCGATTACTATATGGGCGGCGTTGTTACTTATTCAAATGAAGCTAAAATAAATATACTCAAAGTTCCCGAAACCATAATTAGAAAATATGGAGCAGTTTCAAGGGAATGTGCTTTTTATATGGCGACTAATGTCAAGGGGCTTTTTAAAACCCTTTTTGGTATTTCAATTACAGGCATTGCAGGGCCTACAGGTGGAACTCCTCAAAAACCGGTAGGGCTCGTGTACCTTGGAATATCGACGAACAAGGAAACTTATGTATTCCAGAGGATTTTCGGTGGCACAAGAACAGAAATAAAATTAAAAAGTGCCTTAGAATCCCTATACCTACTGAACCTTATCCTTGATGGACACACATTCCCTGAAAATATTTTCAAAATCTGAAATTGTCAGCTCCTCGGGTCTCTTATCAAGGAAACTTGGGAAAATTGTCTCCATAGTGGGGGTGTAATACCCCATAGCCCTCAAAAGGGTCCTTATTTTCTTCCTTCTTCCTTCAAAGAGTCTGCGTACGAACCTTTCAAGATCCCTCATATCTTTAGCCTCTTCTTTCCTAAGCAGTTTAAGGAAAGCTGAATTTACAAGGGGAACGGGATGGAAGCAATACCGCGAAATATTGAATTCAATATGGGGAGTATAGTAAAGGTTAACGAAAACGGTAAGCGAACCGTAGACCTTGTTCCCGGGTGATGCGGTAATCCTTTCTGCTACTTCCCGTTGTACCGTTAGGTAAATCTCCGGGAAATATTGTCTATTATAAATCAATTTTTCCAGTATCGGAGTTGTAATATGATATGGAATGTTAGATATTACCTTAAGTTCAGAAATTCCAAACCTGCTCAAAATTTCTTTTAAATCGACTTTTAAAAAATCTGCATTAAAGAGAAACAGTCTATCATCCACAAAAAGTATAAAATCCTTTAGCAAAAATTTAAATAAATCCTCGTCAACCTCAATCGCAATGACCTTTGCTCCAGCTTTCAAAAGTTCCGAAGTAAGGTATCCCTTTCCTGGACCTATTTCCAGAACCCACTCACCCTCCTTAACACCCGCATCCTCTACAATTTTCTTGAGAATGTTCGTATCGGTAAGGAAAACCTGAGAGAGCCTTCGTCGAGACATCAATTAGACCTCAACGAACTCATCGTAAACATGCTCAATAAACTCAGCGTTATTCGTAAATATTTGCATCTTGCTCTGAAGTCGAAGCATAGCATCGATCGGATCAAGCTCCGAAAGTACCTTGCGGATTGCCCATATACGTCTCAAAACCTCCCGGTCAAGGAGTAACTCTTCCCTTCTTGTACCCGACTTGTTAAGATCAATTGCAGGGAAAATCCTTCTATCTGCAAGCCTTCTGTCGAGAACCAGCTCCATGTTTCCCGTTCCCTTAAATTCCTCAAAGATCACTTCATCCATCTTTGAACCCGTTTCAATTAACGCAGTGGCAATAATTGTAAGAGAGCCTCCACCCTCAATATTTCTTGCAGCCCCGAAAAACTTCTTTGGTTTAACAAGAGCAGTTGAATCTATACCACCCGACAAAGTCCTTCCCGAATGTGGTGTTACCACGTTGTAGGCTCGTGCTAACCTGGTTAAAGAATCGAGAAGTATCACAACATTCTCTCCTAACTCCACCAGCCTCTTCGCTCTCTCAAGAACAATTTCTGCAACCTTCGTGTGCCTCTCTGCTGGCATATCAAAGGTAGAGCTTATAATTTCATCCGCATCCACATTTCTCTTAAAATCCGTCACTTCTTCTGGTCTCTCGTCAATCAAAAGGACTATGAGTTTTACCTCATCCCTGTGATTCTTTAAAATTGAATTGGCTATCTTCTGTAAAAGAACCGTTTTACCAGCCCTCGGGGGAGAAACAATAAGTCCTCTCTGTCCCATACCAATGGGAACAAAAAGATCAACAATCCTCATGGAGATATCATTCTCGTTTGGTATCTCCAAATTGAACTTTCTGGTTGGGTAGAAGGGAACCAGCTCTTCGAATTGGGGCCGTGACTTTAATTCTTCTGGTAATTTTCCGTTAACCCTCTCAATCTGGGTCAGAGCCATGCTCTTATCGCCTTCCTTAAGCTTTTTGGCATATCCGACGACATGATCACCTTCTCTCAACCCATAAGATTTGATAGTAGCATAAGAAACATAAATATCATCATCACTTGGCGCGTAATTTTTCTCTTTTTTTCGAAGGAATCCAAATATCGACTTCCGCCCCTTTTCCCCTTCCTTCTCCTGCTCGATGATCTCGAGGACGCCTTCACAATACTTTATGCCATTTAGTGCTGCTTGGTGTTCAAGGATCTTCTCAATGAGGTCTTTCTTTCTGAGTTCCTCATAATTTTCAATGGACAGCTCTTTTGCTATCTCATAAAGCTCACTTAATTTCTTCTTTTCCAGCTCTTTAACGTCGAACATTTCCAACCTCCTAAATCATCGGGGTATTATTGATATACAGGTGAAAAACCGCATCGAGGGTTTTAGCCGCTCGATGGGCAACCATTACCCTTGACATAAAAATTTGAAAAAATTCCACAACAGGAGCTATGCTGGTATCAATTTCAATTTCATAGGTTATTGACCTTTTTTCAGGGTCAACTAATATTTTAGAACTTGTTGCAGCAAAATTCACCCTATCATGGATATCTACTTTTAAATTCTCCCAAATGTTTCCCATTTTTCTCACTCTGCTTCTATGTACATCCGCCTTGTCAGCCAGTATAAGGGCAGCAGAAAGGACCGAAGAGGGGAACCCATCCTCTTCATGATGATTTCCAATAGCCATCATCACATCTGCAACCTGTTCCGCTGAAAATCCCCTCCGCCTGAGGAGGTCACCTGCAATGATGGCTCCAACCTGTGCATGATGCTCCCTGTTTACGAGATTGCCAACATCATGAAGAAGGCCTGCAATCTCTCCAAGCTTTTTCAAATTTTCATCGTATCCGAGTGCTTCAAGAATTTGCCCTGTCCTTTTAGCGACCCACGTTACATGCCTGAGTCCGTGCTCTGTATAACCCATTGCCTCAAGCTGAGCGTCAGCCTTTTTTATAAAGGTAACGACTTCATCATCATGAAGCAGATCCTGGTACGTCAGTTTAACCATAAATCCTCCTCAAAAATTCTGGATCTTCTTCCAGTTTATTCCCTATGACTATAAAATCAGCACCGCTTTCAAAAGCACTTATAATTTTCTCCTTTGTATTCAACCCCCCACCCACAATTAGTGGAATGGAAACGCTCTCTTTAACAATTCTTATGACCTCACCTGGTACAGGGTTTAGTGCGCCAGAACCCGCCTCAAGGTACAACAATTTAAATCCAAGATATTCCGCAGCCAGTGCATGGGCCACTGCTAAATCCACTTTATCTCGGGGTAAAGGGCGGGTACCGGATACAACTTCCACCGTCGTCGCTTTACCGGAATCAAAAAGAAGGTAGGCAGTCGGAATTGCTTCAAGTCCATACCTCTTTACAAGAGGGGCCATTTTCACCTGTTCATCGATTAAATACTGGGGATTCCTTCCACTCAAAAGAGAGAGAAACAAAATGGCATCTGCGCCTTTAACCACCTGGCAATGGGAACCCGGAAATATAATAACGGGCTTTGACGTATTACTCTTTACCTTACTAATGAAGTATTCCATATCAGACCTAACAAGGAGGCTACTTCCCACAAGAAAGCCCAGAACCTTTTCTTGATTCTCGTAAAAAGAAAGTATTTCAAAAACTTTCTCATCGTTGAGCTTATCGGGATCTAAGAGGACTAAGATCCTCTTCTTCTCACCATTAAGAAACAATCTTTCGTATAAACTCATTTATTTTAATACCCCCATGTGAGAGCAAAACACCAAACAGTCTCGGAGAAACACTTAGAACCAATTTTAAAGCAGATACCGCATTTATATCCTCAAGGTACTGCCCATTTAGATTCTTGCTCAAATCTTTGAAAACTTCAACAAGTTCTTCTCGTTTCAAAGAGTAGAAAACCTTTTTAACCAGAGTTGAAATCTGATAATCCCTACCCAGAATCTTTTTCAACCTGTCAGAATAGGACTCTGGATTACCCTTAATTATTGATTCTGCGGCAATTTTTCCAGAGATGTAAGCGTTAGCAATTCCACCACCAGACATAGGATCCGCAAGCCTTCCCGCGTCCCCCACCAGAAAAACTCCATCCTTATAAACCTCTTCTTCAAGTCCTCCCCAAGGAACAACACCTTTTAAACTTCCTAAAATTTTACCCTTAGGGAAGTATTTTTCAAGGAAAAGGGTTAAGCCGATTTCAGCAGAAGACCACGAATTATCAACACCCACACCCACATTGGCAAATCCCTTTCGCTTAGGGAAAACCCACCCATAGCCACCAGGGGTAAGTCTTTCAGAGAAGTAGAAAAGGATAGTATCCGCTTCAATGCTTTCATCAAAAAGGTACACCTGGGAGCAATAATGAACAAAACCCTCTTTCAACTCAGTCCTGATACCAGCCTTTAATCCGACTCCGGAACCCGGTCCATCAGCACCTACCACATATCTGGAAAGAAACTCTTGAGTTTGTCCCCCCTGATTTACAAAAACCCTATAGTAATCACCATCTTTTTTGAGGTCAAAAAACCTTGAATTGATAAGCGGTACAGCCCCCTTTTCTACAGCCCTTTCGAAGAGTAATCGGTCAAAAATTTTCCGCTCAAGAACAAATCCAAAAGAACTCTTTGAAAGCACCGTAAAATCAACCTCATCCTCAACAATTATTCTTATCTTTTTGATTTCTGATGCTACTCCTCGCTCCGGTTTAACGAGATCGTGAAAGCCTTTTGAAATTCCCTCTGCACAGAGGATATTTCTGCCTACCTCTCGATCCTTTTCAACTATAAGGACTTTTCTTCCTTGACCTGCAAGATGATAAGCGGTTGAACTTCCTGCAGGGCCTCCACCGACGACAATTACATCATAGACTTGTTGTGTTGAAACCATCTATCTCCCAGGAACAAAACGAAGCAAATAGGAAGAAATCCAACCAGTATCCCCATCTTGATCAACAACTCTTATCCATTGTCCTTTGAAGCGCTCCAGGAAAATGAAGTACTCATCAACATTTGTGTAACTTTTAAGTATCTCTGAGCCTTTGTCAGGCTTAGAGTATAAGGGTACTGAAAGAGAGTATTTTTTCATGTCACTTTTAACATCCGGAGCAAAGGTCATTTTAGAACCGGGTTTCTCATACAAATCGGGCTTTCTAAATAGAGAACAGATCATCAGCAAAATTGCCAAAACCCAAATTCCGTGTTTAAAATATCTGAAATACTTACCTTCTTTCCAGGAATAATCTCTGGAACGGCTGGAAAAATAGTTTCCATTTTTAAAAAGTTTCATGAAAAACGAAATAGAAATATTTAACCCGGGCTGCGACCTACTCTCCCACACCCTTGCGGGTGCAGTACCATCGGCCCTGGAGGGCT
Organism: uncultured bacterium; assembly: GCA_964654765.1. Lineage (GTDB taxonomy): Bacteria > Hydrothermota > Hydrothermia > UBA1063 > UBA1063 > UBA1063. Next base: position 34,791 of record CAZZKY010000104.1, read on the forward strand.
TAACTTCCGGGTTCGGAATGGTACCGGGTGTTTCCCCTCCGGTATGGCAGCCCGGGAATAATAAGACAAAAGTGGTTGAGGTAGGTGGCTAAGACTCTCGGCCTATTAGTACCGCTCGGCTCAATCCCTTACGGGACTTACACCTGCGGCCTATCAACCCGGTAGTCTTCCGGGGGCCTTAGCCAACCGAATAACCCAGCTTGCGCCAGGTTATCGGTTGACGGGGTACCTAATCTTGGGGCGCGCTTCCCGCTTAGATGCTTTCAGCGGTTATCGCCTGGAGACATGGCTACCCAGCGCTGCCCCTGGCGGGACAACTGGTACACCAGAGGTCTCCCCACCCCGGTCCTCTCGTACTGGGGGCAGCCCCCCTCAAGTACCCTACGCCCGTGGCGGATAGGGACCGACCTGTCTCACGACGGTCTGAACCCAGCTCACGTACCCCTTTAATGGGCGAACAGACCAACCCTTGGGACCTTGTCCAGCCCCAGGATGGGGTGAGCCGACATCGAGGTGCCGAACCGGGCCGTCGATGTGAACTCTCGGGCCCGACTAGCCTGTTATCCCCGGGGTAACTTTTATCCGCTGAGCGATGGCCCTTCCACACGGGACCACCGGATCACTAGGCCCTGCTTTCGCACCTGCTCGGCCTGTCGGCCTCACAGTCAAGCCCCCTTATGCCCTTGCACTCCACGCACGGTACCGTCCGTGCTGAGGGGACCTTTGGGCACCTCCGTTACCCTTCAGGAGGTCACCGCCCCAGTGAAACTGCCCACCAAGCGCTGTCCCCCCACTCGATCCAGAGTGGCGGGTTAGGATCCCAACACTTCAAGGGTGGTATTTCACCGGCGCCTCCACCTCCCCTGGCGAGGAGGCTTCACAGGCTCCCACCTATCCTACACATGAAGTGTCAGAACCCAACGCCAGGCTGCAGTAAAGCTCCACGGGGTCTTTCGGTCCTGCCACGGGTAGGTGGCATCTTCACCACCACTACAACTTCACCGAGCTTCCCCCCGAGACACCGGCCCAGTCGTTACGCCATTCGTGCAGGTCGGAACTTACCCGACAAGGAATTTCGCTACCTTAGGACCGTTATAGTTACGGCCGCCGTTTACCGGGGCTTCGGTTCGGGGCTTGCACCCCCCCCCCTCACCTTCCGGCCCCCGGCAGGCGCCAGCGCCCCTCCGTCCCCCGTCCGTGCAGGTCGGAACTTACCCGACAAGGAATTTCGCTCCCTTAGGCCCGTTATAGTTACGGCCGCCGTTTGCCGGGGCTTCGGTTCGGGGCTTGCACCCCTCCCCTTAACCTTCCGGCACCGGGCAGGCGTCAGAGCCCATACGTCCTCT
>CAZZKY010000105.1:0-2375 GCA_964654765.1 uncultured bacterium
CTTGCGATGGTTTTTTGAACGGTCAAGGGGGTCGGATCCCTTGAAATACAAGGAAGAGAAATGGCCTTAATGCTGGCAGGACGAAAAAACGCACCAGGCGAATCCGTTGAAGGCAAGGAATAGAAGGCAAGCAGGCGCCTAATTCAGGCTTTTGCTTTACTGTTTATATACTTTTAATGCGACTTTTGTTAACATTGTATTGAATTGCGTATTAGATTTTTTCTCTAAAAAAGAACCGATGAATTTTAGTTATAAATTAGTTAGATAGTGCTCTCGATTTATTTAATCTCTGAGCCTGCCTTAGGCAGCTTCCCTTCCAGATAGAGTTTTTCCATTATTCTGACAACTTCCGGGTCATAAAGGATGCCTGCCTTTTCTTTAAGCTCTTTAAGTGCCTCTTTTGGGGAAAGGGCAGGCCTGTAAGGTCTGTGGGAGGTCATCGCCTCATAGACGTCGGCACAGGCTATGATCCTTGCTTCCAGCAAGATTTCATCATTTTTGAGCCCCCGTGGATAACCACTTCCATTAATTCTTTCGTGATGCTGAAAGGCAATTTCTGCAACGGGTCCCTCAAACTCGATATCTTTAAGAATTTCATAGCTAAAAGTGGGGTGTTGTTTCACAAGATTAAATTCAGATTCAGTTAATTTTGCTGGTTTGTTGAGAACTTCTATGGGTATTATAAGTTTTCCGATATCGTGGAGGAGCCCTGCATATCTTATTATTGTGAGCCTTTCCTCATCAAAACCCATTTCTTTTCCGACTAAGTAGGCAATTTCTGCAACCCTCGATTGGTGACCTGCGGTATAAGGTTCCTTGAGTTCAATAATGTGGGAGAGGGTCTTTATTATGCCTTCCGTTAGTCTCTTTAGATGGTTTCTCTGCTTCAGTGCCTCAATTTGTTGTCTTTTTATTTCTGTGATGTCATTTTCAACAAGGATAGCGGATTCTTCGTCGAGTTTTGAAAGGGTGCTTGAAAAGTATCTATCCTCAATCCCATAGTTTCTGTTGTAAATAATTTGCTGATGTTTTCCTGTGGAGAGAGTTGTTTTGATGAAGTCAAGAGCGGTTTTTTCAGTACCTCCAATTAAATTTATTAGTCTTTCGGGCTTTTCTGATTTTGAACCTACTGGGGTGGCAAACCCATTCCTTGTAATTTTGTAGATTTTCTGAGGAATAGCATCAAGAATGGCGGTTCTCTCTTTCAATAGTTTCTGAAGTTCTTCTTTAAGAGCAACATCTTCCGAAATGTCCATAATCATAGTTATTAATAGATTTTCATTTTCAAATTCGAGGGGCATCACAAAAAGCCTTTGCCAGACGACCTTTCCATCTTTGCTTAAGCATCTTACATCTGCTATGAAGTTTTCAATTTTCTTATCCTTAAGTGCTTTTAGCTTTTCAAGAAGCTCAGGTATGTGGTCAGGGTGGGTGTAATCCTTCCAGTTCATCTTTAGCAGTTCTTCCCTTGTATATCCAAGCATTCTTGCTCTGGTTTCATTTGCGTCTATTATGTTTCCGTCGTAATCTGATAGTGTTACTCCTACCAGTGGCTGTTCAAAGAGATGCTTTACTATTTCTTGGAACCGCCTTGCCTCTCGCTCTGCTTTTTTCTTTTCTGTGATTTCAAGGGTTAATTCCACGAACCCCACGAGGTCTCCAGTCTCACTCAAAATGGGGTCAGATCTTATTAAAAACCATCGCCCGTCAGGTGTCATAACCTCATTTTCAGCAGGTTCTAAAGTTTTTCTTGTAACCTCAAGGGGGCAGAAGGAGCAGGGAACCTTTCTCTTATGCCATAACTCGTAACAGTATTTCCCTTTTAATTCGTCAGGATTTTCAATACCAAGAGATAAAGCAGCCGCTTTGTTAGCTTCCAAAATTCTGTGGTCAATATCCTGAATAATTACATGTTCTCTGATGTTGTTTCTCACCACATCGAAAACCCACTTGGTATGATAAATGTCTATGAGCACTGAGAACATCAAGACGTGGGTCTTCAAGTTTTTACTTTCTTCTGGAGTAAGCCTTCGTTTTGATTCTGTTGCAGCAGCTAAAATACCGTAATTCCGTTTAGGAGTGACAATGGGGATTGAAAAGATTTTGTTTATATTGCATTTCTCCAGAAATTTGTTTATTTCTTCGGGTAGCTCCTCCCTTTCAAATTCCAAGACTTCCTTTTGGACTTCGTGAAATTTTATAAGCTTGGGGGTAAGATATGGAAATTTTTGTGAAACCTCTCTGACTGGTTTACCTTTGTAGACTCCCGCGAAGAAGGGGAGCTTTTCTGGATTTCCCAGATTCAAATATATTACAGCACCGTCAAATCCCATGTTTCTGCAGAAAATGTTCAATAACACGTTGAAGCTTTGAGG
>CAZZKY010000106.1:0-13906 GCA_964654765.1 uncultured bacterium
ACCTTATTTCTTTTGACTTTTTTAAAACCCTTTCACAAGCATTTACAAACCATATCTTCTCTTGCCGCACTGATTGGTGGTTTTGGTATTCTTGCAATGCTTGCAATTATAAAACCTCCTTCAATGTATTTATACTCTCAGGGCTTGACATTGGTTTTGTTTTTTAACTTTGCCCTGCTGAGGTTAAGGTTTAGTTACGCATCAATTAATGGCCTTCTTCTCTTAATTGGATTTCAAATCGTGAGTTTAAAAATTAATCCGTTACCAAAGGCGGTTTTTATTAACAATAATTTCTTCCTTGTTTCTACTTATGTAGGCGGTCTTTTCGTCTCCTATGTTATGGAGAAACTGGAGAGGGAAAATTTTCTTAACACTTTAGTCCTTAAAAAATTTGCCGAAACGGATGGACTCACTGGAATAATGAATAGAAACTCTTTCCTTAGTACATTAAGGATAGAGTCGCAGAGGGTGGCTAAAAAAGGCGAAAGCCTTGTTTTTTGCATGATAGACCTGGATAACTTTAAAGAGATTAATGATTATTTTGGACATTTAAAAGGGGATGAACATTTGAGGAATTTTGGTCAAATACTGTCCAAAAAATTTCGCACCACTGACTATGTTGGTAGAGTAGGAGGTGATGAATTCGGTGTGATCCTTGTTGGGCTTTCTGACATTGAAAGAGTGATTGATGCTTTTGGAGATGTTAGAAAAGAATACTTTAGATCACAGGCAGATTCAGCGACTAAATCGTCATTTTCTGTTGGATGTGTATTCTTTAATAGTTTTGAAGCACCTCAGGATGAGTTTTTCTTCTATTCTTTAGCTGATCTTGCCCTTTCGAAAGCCAAGAAAAAAAAGGATTCTATATGCATTGTTGACCAAAGGAATAATTGTCTTTATCTTGGAGAAATAAAAACTTAACAAAAGTATCGATAAATAATGAATATTTAATATTTTTGGAAGGAGGGTTTCAACTTGGTGCGTCGTAGATTTTTTCTGGTAATATTTTTTATAATAACAGGATGTTCTAAGCTTCCTCAAATTCCTGAGCCTACTTCCCAACCAGTTATACCGGTTTTTGAGGTTTTTGGATATGCGAGATGCTCTAATTGTCCAATTGTTGAAAAGTCTCTCGATTCTCTGAAACAAAATTTGAGCGATTCTGTTGTAGTCTTGCAGTATCATATGAGAATTCTTGGTGATACCCTCTCTCCTGAATCGGTTTTGGAAAGGCAAAATCTTTATAATATTGGAAGTTCCGCTCCTGTTACTATCGTTCATGGGGAGGTTAGAATTGAGGGTGCTTCTGGAGTGAGTTTGAGCATGTTTGAAAATTACTACAGAGCCCTTAGAAGCCGGGAAGATTCTTTGGGTCTAAAGTTAACGTATATTGATGAAGGTGACACCGCGAGATTGATAATTGGTGCAGTAAGTGAATTGAATTTGGAGAGGTTAAAGTTGTTCTTGTTTGTGACGAGGGATAGCATACTTTTTAAGCAACCGGGTGCTCCTGATTCCATTTTTAATAACGTCGTAAGATTTTATCATTCATCAAATGCTGGGCTACCTTATGAGATGAAGATTAGTAAAAACTTTTTAACTGGAGGTAATTTCGTAGCCTTTTTGCAGGATACTGTTAATTTAAGAATAAAGAGTGTGCTACAAAGGAGGTTTTAATGGGTAATGTAGTTTTTGTTCTAATTATTTCAATGTTTTTTCTCAGGCCTTTAAATTCTCCTTATATTTATGTTGATACTAATAGCTATGCGGTTTTGAAGATCGAACTGGTAAATGATAACATTTCGAGAGACCTTGTATTCCACTTTGTTCGATTGTCTGTCCCCTCGGGGCTTCAGTTTATGCAGTGTATTCGCGGTATGTGCTATTTCTCTGATAGTGTCATGGTTAATATTCCTTCAGGGGTTATAGATACGATTCAGCTTGACTTTTTTACTGGGTCTGAAGCTGGGCCATTAAGTGCAATCTACAGAGTTTATGACGCAAACAGTATTCAGGATAAAGATTCGATTGTTATCTCGGGACAGGTCCCTGTAGCAGAGTTTTCAAGAGGACTTTTTTACAAGTCCGGCAAACTTTACGCGGAAGGTTATACCAGAATTGAGGTTTACAGCGTTAAAGGCAGGTTAGTTTTTTCAGAACGCCTCAGTTCAGCGAACGTCGTTATTCCACTTAAGCTTAAAAAAGGAGTTTACATTGTTAGGGCGTTTAGAGGAACAGAAGTTTATAATTTAAAAATTGTGGAGGTTGAATAAATGATTAAAATGTTAATTTTGTTAACCTTGGCATTACTGGATGCAAAGGAAATAAAAACTCTCAACCGCGGTATAATTGATATGGATACAATCTGGGGTAGGAGACCTGTTTATGTTAGTTTTTGGGCTATTTGGTGCTCAAATTGTGTGAAGGAACTCGACGAAATTAACAAGATAAAGGACTCGCTTAATATTGTAGTCCTTGCAATTAATGAAGATGGTCAGCGCAAGCTGAGTCGGGTAAACGCCTTTATTAAGACTAAAAAATGGGATTTTCCTGTTGTAATGGATTTCGACCAGTCTCTTATGAAGTCTTATGGTGTTAGTGCCCTTCCAACTTCTTTTTTATATTCAAAAGAGAAAAAGCTACTGAAACGATTTACTGGATTTTCAACAAAAGATAAGGAACTTTTGAAAAAACTTTTAGAGGAAGATTAAATATGAGGTTGTTATTCGCTTTACTTGTGCAATTTAACTTTAGCCTTAATGGCGACTATTTACTTGACAGGAAATCATTGGACGAACATGTTTTGGCCTTTGGAAACTTTCAGCATTCATTCTCAAACTTCTTAATTTTCTCGGATTTCATAATTCAACAACCCTCTCATTGGGACAAAGGCTTATTAGTGTTAAGACCTGGTTTTTCTTTTAAGAATGATTTTGTTGAATTAAAGCTCTTAAATTTTCAGCACCAATTTCAAAGGGGGCTTGTGTTTTCTCAGGTCAGCGATTTTCAGTTTAGAAGGTTGAGGTATATTAGAGGTGTTGAAATTGTTGGAAAGCATAGCGGAGTAGGCCTTACCCTTTTGAGCGGTCACCTGGCTTCCTATGATTACGACAATTTTCTCTTTTTCTTAACGAATGATACAATAGATGTAGTTAGAGGCTTAAATCTTACTTGTGAAAGGGAGAAAATCGACATTGAAGCAACCTACATTAGGTTGAACAGAAAAAATATGCCCGAAAGTGCGTCTTTTCAAGAAATTTACGGTTTTCGCAGTGAAATTTCTCTAAAGCCAATCAGGTTTGAAATTAATCTCGGTAGGAAATGGGGGGTAGATCCAATAATTTACTCCCGTATCAAAGGTCTGGGAGTTAATGCGAACTTAATGGTCAACTTTAACTCCTTTAATATAAGTCTTTCTGGTGCCTATTATGATTCAATAAATTTCTGGAACTACAACCTTCCACCAGTTATTACAGAAAGTGAACTTTTGCCCGAAGCGGGATATGCTGACAAAGGGCTAAGTCTGCTTTGCACATATGGCGTTTCTGATTATTATTTTGAACTACAGCTTGCCAGTATAGTTAATTTAAAGGATAATAGCATTCTAAATCCAACTTATGGCAAGGCTTTTCAAGAGGAATATTTAAAATTTTATGGAATTTTCGATGGAATTCCGTTTAATCTGAAAGGCGCAAGGGAGAAGTACCTTAGAGTGGAACCTGAATACCAAACCTTATTGTCCTATTACCTTGAGGCGCATTCAGAGTTTAATTTCAAGGTGCCAATTGAATTTGGTCTTAAGATCACTCGGAATCAAGAGGATAGCAAAAAATACTGGATGGCAGAATTTAATAGTGGGTTGAACCTATTTGAAAATCTTAGTGCATCTTTCCAGATCGAGTTTTCTACCGAGAGAATTCCCCGTTACAATAACGAAAACTTTTGGGCGACTTTTGAAGTCATATACCGCTTTGAAAATGGAAGTTTTTCCTTGTCTTATGGAAAAAAGAGGGGAGGACTCGTCTGTTCAGGTGGAATGTGCAGGATTTTGCCTTCCTTTGACGGTTTAAAACTGGGTCTTAATATTGGGTACTAATATGTATTACTTTGAGTTTAAGAATTTTATTTACGCTTCCGCTCAACTTTGATAAGTTTTGGGAGTCTTAATATCCTTGGCTCGCCTTGTTATTGCGTTTAAATCTGTTAATTTAAGAAAAGCTGTAAAAAATAGAAAAACTTATTTTGCAAAAGCCTTTAATAACAGAATTTAAATGGTGTTTTTCTTTGTTTAGATGCCTTAACTCAAATTTTAACATTTGATACCATATGTTCACTTAAGCTAACGGATAAACAGGAGCCGAAGTGTAAATCTTTTTCTTCCTGTTAAGTTTTTAAAGTTCCCACATTTACCATTTAAATGAAGGGAGTTCGGTATTAAAATCCCTTTGTGAGTTTAACTCCTCCGTAGATTGTATAGTCGGTTTTTGTTTGGTTTAAACTTAGGGTAAAACCGGCCTCTAAAATAACATTATTGCTTATTATCTGTCTATAATCAAGGATAAATATATACGTATCATTGTCTATATCAAAGAAGCAAAGCAAATATGGAATTTCAAAGATGCAATCCTGGAATTTTATTTCAGCAGCGAGCAAGTTTTTTGTTAGCATGAAAGATGCAGGAATTATCGTGAGTTCAGGGTAATTGCTGTGAGAGAAGCTTGCTGAAAGCAGGGTTTTCTTTACTGGAAACTCTACGTTAGCTGTGACTTTCAATAAAGAATCTTTTAGGAAGCTCTGCATTTTTGCAGTCAGTTTACCAAAATAGCCACAATATCCTCCAATATTTAAGCCATTTTTTATCTCGCTGTAGGCCCCTGCTTCAAATTTTGAAAATCCTTTGGACAGCTGAACCTTCAAGATGTCATATGTGTTCTCTTTAAACGTGTAAAAAAGGGTTGGCGTTACTATATCATTTATGAATCTTAAGAAAAGGCCTTTTTCTCCCTCAAATTCTGTTTCAATAGTTTTGAAAGCTACAGGATAGAAAAAGGGATTGAAGAGCCCAGGAAATCCAGGGATGAACAGGATTTTTCCTCCTTTAATTTCAAAGTTCTTGTGCTGGTATTTTAAGTAATACTGGTAAAGCCTGCTTTTGATATCGGTGGAATCCTCTGTTTTAATTGCATTTAGCCCAAAGTTTGAATAAAGCCTGAAATCGCTAAATTTTAAGTTAATGTTAATTGAAGGTTTTAATACCCCTGTAAAGTTTTCACTTTTAAAGTCATAAAGTCCAAAAGCAGATACTTCGAATTTTAAGGTAGAAAGAAAGATTAACACCAGAACTTTCATTTTTTGAGTTCACTCAAGGAGAAGTATTTTTCGGGAATGGGAATGTCTAATTCAATTTCTTTAAAAACAAACTTTGTATAAGAGTTTTTAAGCCGTAAATCTCTCATGACAATCTGGGTGGGAAATTCTCTTCCTTTGAGATTTTTAAATTCAACAGCTTCCACTTCTTTTATTTTTCTCCCGTTTTTTGTAATTAGCTCCTCTTTAAGCCAGGTGTCTTTTTTAAGATCTACAATCATTCTTATTTTGTAGTATGGGGCACTTCCCGTTGTATCCTCAAGCTCTAAAATCGCATATTTCCTTTCCTCAATCATAGTATCTCTCATAGATGTTGGGATATAATATTTAAGAGGGTCTTCTTGCATCACGTCCTCATAAGAGAGGTCACTTCCCATGAAGGATTGCTTGAGCATGTCACCAGAAAGCCTTACTACATCGTCAATATCGGGCAAGTAAATGTAAAGGTTACCTTTAAGTTTAAGGTATTTTACTCCTTTATCTTCAGGGTTTGTGAATTCCAGGTAAAAATTTTCTCCTTTGCTGTATCCCTTAAAAGATTTGGTGAGGACCCTTTTGCCCTTCTTAATCTCAATCTCGGCAGTGAAGCGTGAGGTGTTGTATTTTAGGTTATTTCTTAACTTTTTTAAAACTTCCTCTGGGGAGATTTGTTGAAACAGAACCATGATTATAAAAATTGCTTTCATAACCCCTCCTAAATGCTTCTCAAAGTGTCTTGAGGTGTTAACTTCTTCGCCCTCAGAGCAGGGAAAATTGAGGCTAAAAAGGACATCGAGGTGACAATTATGAAGGCAAGTACAAGAATCCACAGATTCACAGAAGGCCTTATTATGTAAGGGAATGGAAATTCAATTCCTTTTATTAAAGATTCAAAGTTCATTCCCTTAGCATGCAAAATTGCGTTGGTGAGTAAACCTACCAACCCGCCAGCAAGCCCTCCCGTAGAACCAATAATGGTTCCTTCTAATCCAAATAGTTTAAAGATTTCGTTATCAGTCATTCCAAGGGCTTTTAGCGTACCGATTTCCCGCATTCTTTCGAAAACCGCAACGGTCATAGTATTTACAATGGCAAAGGCAGCGAGTAATGTGATGAGTATATAAATGCTGAGGTAAAAAACATCTGCAAATTTGTAGAAAAAGGCAAATCCTCCAAGCGTAAAAGTGTAAGGATTGGCGGTGAGTTCCTCGGGTAAATGAAGGGATTTTATGAACCTATTGATGTCTTTCTCCTTTTTCAGAAATACAAGGATTTCATGGGTTCCGTCCCCCATTTTTAAAAGCTTTTTAGCGTGTTGGAAGGATAAGATTATAAGTGAACGATCCAGAGTGGCATAGCCTATGCTGGCAATTCCCGAGACAGGTAATTTTACAGCAGATAAGCCGCCTGATACACTTCGTGTGAGAATTGTAAGGGTGTCCCCGGGTTTTAACTTCAAAGTGCGCGCTAAGTCCGAAGCAATAACACATCCCTTCTCCAAATCGCTCGTTCCCTCTACTATCTTTTTCTTCAGTTCGAAGGTTTTTGACTCTTTTTCTGGGTCTATGGCGAAAAGGTATCCGGTCTTATTAATTCCATTCTTAGTAAAGACCATTCCTCCGGCTTTGATCCGAAAGGTGTAAAAGTCCACATATTTTGAATTTTCAAGAAGTCTTATGACCTCATCAAGCTCCTCTATGTACTCTTCCTGTGGTAAGAAAATCCTCCTTTCGAAGTAGTCTTTTGTTGTGATGAGAACATGTCCAGTGTCCAATTTGATTATTAACTCTCTTGAGGCATTGAGTGCGCCCTTGAGGTATCCATGTAATGCGACTATTACAAATCCTGATACGAAGAGGGATAAGGCAGTCAAAAGAGACCTGCGCTTGTTTCTCATTAAGTTTCTTAATGCCAGTTTTTTTATATCCATCTTAAACACTCCGCAGGTAATAGACTCTTTGCTCTTTTTGCTGGTAGGTAACTGGCAATCAACGTAGAAATTGGCCCGAGAATTAGTGAAATCCAGATACTCTTTAAATTCCAAGTGTTTTTTATTACCCCGGAGACTCTGTAGCCGAAGTTCATTTCCTTTGGAAGCAATGGGGACCAGTCAATTCCGTATTTAACCAGTATAGAATTTATTATCACACCTAAAAGAACGCCAAAAAGAGACCCTGCAATCCCAATAAGTACCCCTTCGGTTATGAAAAGTTTCATAACCTCGTTATCTTTCATACCAATTGCCTTAAGAGTGCCAATTTCTCTTATTCTTTCGAATACTGCAATCATCAAGGTGTTGGCTGTTCCTATTATTCCAATAAGAACTATAAAGAAAAGTAAGATGTTTTGTGAAAATTTTTTCGCTTCGCTTATAGAGAGAAAATCTTTTCCTTCTTCCTGCCAGGTCTTTACTGAATATGCTGGAAGAATTTTTTCAACTTCGGTCTTGTAGTTAAAGGAATTTTCAAAATTGTCTGTTTTGACAAATATTTCTGAAATTTCACCTTCAAATTCCCCGATTTCGTTTAGGGAGTTTATGTGTGTGAAGACTTGAAGGTTGTTGATGATAAAGCTTGGTGCATCAATAATGCCTTCTATAGTAAACTCCTTAGAAACAATAGTGCCTCTTTTACCCTTGAAAGTTAAATATAGAATGTCCCCTTCCTTTACATTAAATCTATTAGCGATTACGCTTCCAATCCAAAGCCCTGAAGGGGAGATCAGCCCATTAGTGTACTTATGTAGTTCAAAAACTGTGGTATCCTTGTGTGGGTCGATTCCCACTATAATTACAGGATATTCGTCTATTCCATTGTCTATAAACCCTACTATTTTAAGTCTTGGGCATATTCCATTAATGAAAGGTAATGACCTTAGTGCGTTTTCTACATTAATATAGTTAGACATCCTCCCTTCAAAGGTTTCGTGATTATATTCCGCCGATGTTATTTTCAGATGCCCCGTTTCCAAGTTTATAAAGTTTTTTGTTGATTCAATTTCGAATCCATCGAGCATACCTTGGATTACAATATAGTACATTATCGCAATGCTTAAAATAGAAAAAGTTAGTAGGGTCCTTCTTTTGTGTCTGAATAAATTTCTGAAGGCGGTTTTTATCATGTTATTCCTCGAGTTTTCCGTCTCGGAGCCTTATTATTCTCTTTGCGTACTGCATTATTAGAGGATCGTGGGTGGAAAAGATAAAGGTTACGCCACTTTTTTCATTGAGTTCTTTCATAAGATTAACTATGTTTTTTCCTGTTTCAGAGTCCAGGTTGGCCGTTGGCTCGTCAGCAAGTACAAATTCTGGGTCTTTCACTAATGCCCTCGCGATTGATACCCTTTGTTGTTCGCCACCAGATAGCTCAAGGGGTTTTAGATCCTTTTTGTCCTTTAATCCGACGAGTTCCAAGATCTCAAGTATTTTGTGTTCCCTCTCCTTTTTTGAGAGCGTAGGATACTTAAGATTTAAAGCTATTTCTATGTTTTCATAAACATTAAGAACGGGTATTAGATTAAAACTTTGAAAGATAAACCCGAAGTAATATCTTCTCAGAGTTGCAAGTTCATCAGGGCTTTTTTCATTTAAAACAATGTTTTCCATAATAACCTTTCCCCTGGTCGGTTTGTCAATGCACCCAATGATGTTAAGAAGTGTGGTTTTCCCAGAACCCGAAGGGCCTACGAGGGCAATGAAATCTTCCTTTTCAACTTCAAGGTCAATCCCTTTGAGGGCATGGACCTGAACTTTACCTGTTAAGTAGAATTTTTCAACTTTTTCAAGTTTTAGTAAAGACATCCTCCCTCCATCATAAAAATTATATTTTAATTAATGAGTTTTCTCAAATTCTTGAATAAGAATGTGATGTGTAATATAATAGTAAGTGGCCTTTATTTGCTAAAAAGGAGGTAAATATGTTAAAAAAACTCTGGCAAGTAATAGTTGCTATAGTATTGGCCTTAATGGCTATAATGTTCTCAGTCTCAACAGTAACGAACATTGGTTGTACAGTAAAAACAGATACTCTTTTTGTGCACGATACGACCAATCTGGGGGCTTGCTTTGCCGCTTTTATAAATGAGAATTATCAGGCAGCTTTTTTATTTTCTGATCCGATGGCGGATCTATCTTCTTCTGATGTGAAGATCAGATGGGGTTCAAATACACACACTTTTTCTCGGAAAGGTTATGGAGAGGGACCGGCTATACAATTTAGCGATACGCTCTTACTATCAATTGGAGTAACATATACGGTTAGTTTGTTTTCAAACTTAGGTGGATGTGAGGGAAATTGTATTATCCCAGATACTTGCCAGATTACCCACCCTTCGGATAACGATACACTTAGATTGGGCTGGAATGTGCTTGTTTCCTGGAATAGAGCTCAAAATGCTAATTTTTACTATATTTATTATGGTTTTGGTGCATACGATAGTGCAGGTTACTGGATTGAATATATTTCTGGAAATACTTTCGCACTCGATACTACCTGCACAATCCCAGCAAGCTTCTTTAATGTGCCTGGTGCAGCTTATTACCAAGGAGGAGTATATGTATACCCTTACTATGGCCCTATTCCGCAAGCAGGGGCGACTGGCAATATGCAGGGATTTGTGAAGGGATTCCTTTATGCCGAGGGTGAAGAAGGGTGGGTTTACTTCTATGTGGGCACGCCTTATAAAAAGTTGTCCGTTATGGAATTTCCTAAACCTACTAAGAAAGATGCTCATAAGGCAATCTTGAGCCGTCTTGGTTTGAGATAATATGTCTCAACTAAGGGAGCCGTTATATTAATTTTTAAAAGAATTAGGAGCTGGCTTTCTCAGTTATATTTTTTTTAACTTATGTGGAAAACGTGATTAGTTTGTATGTGAATAAGGGTTCTTTTATTTAAACAAAAAGGGGGTTATATGTACAAGAATACCCTGAAGCGGGCATTAATTGTGGCAGTATTTATGTTGACAATATTTCTGCCCTTTTCAACAATCACACATTCCGGATGCACGATTAAGCACGATATTGATACTGTTTATACAAGCGCAGTCTTTCGCTGTTTTGTTTATGAGTATGTGCAAATGGCTTCACTTATGTCAGACCCTGTTGCTGATTTAGAAGCTTCTAATGTGACTATTAAGTGGGGTAATAATAATCATAATTTTTCTAAAAAGAGTGTCCGACTCGGGCCAAGTATTTACTTTGAAGACTCTTTAAGTCTAACCTGTGGGGATACCTGCACAATAATATTGTCATCAAATCTTGGAGAATGCCGGGGAATGTGTGTAATACCGGACACCCTGCGGATAATTCGCCCATCGGACGAGGATACATTGGAATCTCCTGGTGATATTATTGCAATATGGAATAAACCTCGAAATGCAACATTTTATTTGATACAATATGGGTTTTATGCCTATGACAGTTCTGGAAGGTGGATTAGAAATGTGTATGCTGATACAATTGGAATTGATACAACCTTTACGATTCCTGAGAGTTTTTATAACGTTCCTGGTGCTGCTTTTTATAGGAGTTACTTGTATGTTTGGCCGTATAATGGACCTTACATCAGTTCTGGTGCATTTTCTAACATGGAAGGCTCCATAAGGGGTTTTCTATTTGGTGGAGGTTGGCTTGGTAATGTGATTTTCCACGTAGGTGAGCCAACAAAGAATGCCGAATATATGACGTTGCCACTGCCCTCAGATTTTGAACCAGAGAAGGCTGTTTTAAAAAGGTTGCGGATTTTAGTTAAATGATTTCACTGCAAAAGTAGGGCTTCCTACTGGAAATTTTCTTTCTTGATTGTTGTTGCTTTTTTGTGTATAGTTAGACATAATTTTTATTATTACGCTAAAGAAATTTGAATCCTTTCGCTTTCCTGTGAAGGATTTTGCATAATTCTTAAAGCCAAACAAGTTAATTGACTTTTGGGTTTTTAAGGATTATATTTTAGTAAAACAAGGAGGTGTTGATGAAGAAATTGATTTTGGTAATTGGTTTGTCTCTTGCCGTCCCTCTGTGGGCAGAGGGGTATAATTTGCTTCTTAATCCTGGTTTTGAATTGTGGGATACCTCTTCTACCGGGCAAGATTCTATGCCAAAATACTGGCACCTTTACATAAGGGGCACGGGTGGCGGAACTTCAGGTTATGCCACCAAGGTTGATGGTTATGAAGGATTTGGAGTAAAAATTGTAGTAACTGGAGACACTTCTGGATACGATGCCAGCTTCTATCACTATGTTAACAGAATTGACACTTTACCCTTTGCTGATGATACTTTTCTTGTGAGTATCTGGATTAGGGAAAATTCAGCAAATATCGGCGCAAGATTCTGGTGTTACTGGCAGGACTCCGCTGGTAACTACGTTGGCAGTGCAGTTTCAAGTGGATACTCAACTAACTTAGCAGATTGGCAGGAAATTACAGTAAAAACAGTAAGACCTGACACTACTGCTGTAACCTTTAAGTATGATTTGAGGATATATAAATATTCAACTGATGAAGATTCTGTTTACATCGACAATGCCTATTTTGGGCCTCTTGCTCCCTCGGTCTCTGAAGTTCTGAATTTCAATCCAAGTGTTCCGCGGGTTGTTTTTAACACCTTGCCCTTGAAGTTTTCAGTTGATAGGCCTGTAAACATTAACATATCTCTCTATGGGGCTGATGGTAGAAAGGTAATGGAACTTTACAATGGCGTTTTAAATGGCACCTTTAGGTACGACTTCCCAGTTGAAGAATTACGTAGTGGGGTATATTTCGTTGATGTAAGGGGAAAGGGAATTAGAAAACAGTATAAGGTGATAAAGTTTTAATTAAAGTTAATTTACGGAGAGTAGAAGGGGCTTCCGTATGGAAGCCCCTTATTTTGTTGTTTCAAAGCCTGCTTATACTAAGATTGTTTTTCTTTTCTAATAAGTGGTGCTTTTAGGCGTAATTAAAATTTGTTTTCAATGTTGCAATCTACATTTTTCTTAATTGGGACCTGAAAATTTTAGTATAAAAAATTTCCTGTTATTTTTTAATTTCAGTATAGAGTTGTTTGGATTTTTTTGATTTATTGCCCTTGATGCTCAAAAATTTTAAAGTTGGGGAGGTGGAAATGGGAAATGAAATAAAGTGGATATTTATAGGTCTCCTCTTCCCCCTTTTGTTAGGGGCGGGAAATCTCACGATTTACAGTGCGAAACCGGCTTTAGAGGGAAGTAAAGATTTTACTGTAAGCACACCGAGTGCTGAAAGCACGGTTATTGATACAATGAAGCTGTATGACGCCTCAACTGCAACCATTAGGCGTGTTAGAATAGGGAAAAACTTCAATGGACCAGATGACGATACTATAAGGATAGTCACTGTTCAAAGTGCTTCCCCTCGGAAGATTATCACCTTAACAGATACTTCCTCTGGAGGGAGATTTGTTAAGTTTAAGAGTACGACGTCTTCTGATACATTTCCGTCAGGTTCAACTCCTTGTGGGCTTGATATTGGCGATTTCGATGGGGATTATTACATAGACCTCTTTGCGGGCACAACTGTATCCCCTTTTAGATTTTATTGGTTTGAATGGAACGGCACAAACTTTATACCACGCGACTCTACGGATGTTTCAGGCGCAGTCTGGAATATCGCTTATGCTGACGGTGATAACGACGGAACTAAGGAGGTATATTTCCCTTCGGGAAGTTATTTATACATAGTGAAATATAATAATGGTCTTGTTAAAGATTCCATAAATCTCGGAAACACAGTTTATGCAATTGCTGTGGGTGATGTGAATCCTAACCTTCCTGGAAATGAGGTTTACGTGGCGGGAACGAATCTTTTTAGAGTTTACTGGAACGGAAGTGAGTGGGATGTGCAGACAATTTACAGCGGCTTCTCTGACCCTGCCTGGTCAGCTATGGTTGGAGACGTTGATGCAGGTAGGGTAGGAAATGAACTGGTATTAACCCATGGTAGGACGGCAAATCCACTTAGTTATCAGGTTTCTGTGTGGAGCTGGAATGTGAATAATTATGAAGGTAGGGCGTGGAAATGGGCAAGTAGTACCAGTGAGTGGTATGAAAAAGGCGATCTCTATATAGGTGATGTCTCAGACAAGGAACCTGTTTCTGAGGTAATAATAGTGGGTGGAAGTACTTCAGCTACTCCTATCTTGTTCTGGCTTGATGCAGATGGAACAGGTTATTATTATCCGCTTCCTGAACCACGTTATAACACTACCGAATATGGCGTATGTGCCGGTAACATAAATAAGTACACCAACTACCGTGACGAGTTTGTGATTACAGGCGGTGGTCACGTCTTATACTACCACGAAAGATACATAGACCTTGCCCTGACCGGTCTTGATTACGAGGGTTATATTTTGAAAAAGGGAAGCCCAGCCAATTTTACTGTGAAGGTTAAGAATCAAGGAACCAATCCTGTTGCAGGATTTTCCATCGCCTACACCCACAAAAACCGTGAGGAATACAATGGCAGCGTAAGCATTCCAGCAAATGATACTATATTCCCCTCTCAGGAGAAGGAGTACAGTTTTTCCATTAATTACGACTTT
>CAZZKY010000107.1:0-4345 GCA_964654765.1 uncultured bacterium
AGTGTGAAGCCTTTACGCCTCATTTTAACACCTCCTGTTTAAGGTTTTGTATTTGATAAACTGCAAACTCTGTGCCGAAGCAAAACCTCTTATTTTCAAGCCTTTTATTACCTTGATTTTTGCATTTTGCAAATCTTTTTGCAAAATACAACTATTTTTTTTCATAACCCATCTCCTTCAACTTTCTGTAAAGAGTAGAAAGGTCAATTCCGAGAGCCTTTGCAGCCTCCCTCTTATTATACCCTGTTGACTTGAGGACATTCAAAATGTGCTCTCTCTCAACCTCTTTCAAACTCTTAACCCTTCCTCCTTCGAGAGTCGTTAAAATAAGCAAGTTTCGGACATCCTCCGTCCTTACGAGTCTGCCTTCGGAAGAAGTTATAACGAGCTGTTCAACGAAGTGCTCCAATTCTCTTACATTACCGGGCCAATCATAAGATTCAAGCACCTCAATTACACCATTTTCAATTCCAACTTTTTTTCCATACTTTTTCGAACACCTGTTCAAAAAGTAATTGAACAAAAGCCCTATATCCTCCTTCCTTTCCCTAAGAGGAGGAATGTAGATGCTCGCAACATTAAGCCTGTAGTAAAGGTCTTCTCTAAACTTACCCTCCTTAACAAGGAGGGGCAGGTTACGATTGGTTGCAGCAATTATTCTAACATCAATCCTCTCTTCCTTTGTGCCACCCAAGGGGGTAATCACTTTAAAATCAAGAACCCTCAGAAGTTTAGCCTGTAACTTGGGCGATGCCTCGGAAATTTCATCAAGAAATAAAGTGCCGCCCTCTGCCACCTTAAAAAGACCGACTTTATCTGAAAAAGCTCCTGTGAAAGCACCCTTCTTGTACCCGAAGAGTTCACTCTCCACCAGTTCCTCGGGCATTGCTGCCATGTTCAAGGCAATAAAGGGCCTATCCTTTCTCGGAGAGTTGTAGTGAATAGCTCTTGCTACCAGTTCCTTTCCCGTACCCGTCTCTCCATATATAAGGCAGGTGGTATCGTATGGCGCAATCTGTTTTATTTTATCGAGAACCTCCAGTAACGGCTTTGATTTACCTACTATTTCATATTCTTTTAAAAACTGGAGCTCTTTTTTAAGACGCAGGTTTTCCTCTTTAACAGCTAAGTACTTTTCAGCTCGGGCAAGAGCAGCTTCGAGGTCTTGCAACTTAAAAGGCTTCAAAAGAAAGTCGTCTGCTCTCCTTCTAATTGCTTCAATTGCAGAATCAAGAGTGCCATAAGCAGTTATCAAAATCACGTAGATATCGGGGTTTAACCCTTTAAGTTCACTTAGAAGGTCCATTCCGCTTATTTCAGGCATTTTAAGATCCAGAATGGCAAGATCGGGGTTAATTCTTTTCGCTTCACTAAGAGCGGATACTGGATTCTCAAAGGCAAAGACTTCATATCCCGATGCTGTGAGGTACTTTTCCAAACTTACAAGGATACCTTTGTCGTCATCAACAACCAGTACCTTTTTCATGATAATTTGAATTCAAGAATTACATCTGTCCCTTTACCAGGTGCCGAGTGAATTAATAGATTACCACCGTGGGCCTTCATGATTCTCTCACAAATAGCAAGCCCAAAACCTGTTCCACCTTTCTTCGTGGAAAAAAAGAGCTCCTTAGCCCTTTTAAGGGTTTCACTGTCCATGCCTCTGCCGTAATCCCTTACAATAACCGCTGGATTTCTCGCGATGTACACTGTGTTATCAACAAGTTCTACCTGTTCACGGGGTTTAAGAAATAAAGTGTCAATATATTCCTTTGTTTCTGCCTCAATGCTGTTTCGAAAGAGATTAGAAAAAAGATCCTCCAACTTGGTCTCATCAGCAGGTATTATAAATTCAGGGGGAACGTGATTCCTGAGGATGTAATTCCCGTTATAAAGCGTTGAAATATTATCAAAAGCCCTTTGTATCACATCGGCAACCCTCACTTCGGAAATCCTCAGCTCTGGAATTTTTGCATATTGCAAAAAACGGTTTACCACCTCCGAAAGCCTTTCTGCATCGTACATCACACTTTTTAATAGTTGCTCGTCAGGATTAACTTTTTTTGACAAAATGAGTTCCATTGCCATATTTATTGCTTGTACCGGATTCCGAATTTCATGCGCAAGATTTGCCGAAAGTTCACCAAGGAAGGCAAGTCTTTCAAGTTCTTTTCTCTCCTCCTCAAGCTTTTTTACCTCTGTCAAATCTTGAAACACCACAGTTCTCGTCCCGTCTTCAAGGATTTTTACCGAATACCCAAGAATCTTCCCCCCCAGCTCAACCTCACTTCTTACAGCAGTATGCTCTTGCAACACATAATGTAAAAATTGGGAAAGTTCGGAATCGTTGAGAATCTCCTTGGTGCTCTTATTGGCGAAAAGAATTTCCCCCTGTGGTGAAACCGTTAAAATCCCGCTCGGTACAGTATTTAATATCTCCTCACTTGAAACACGAAATTTTATGAAGTCCCTTTCCTGACGTTTCAGGAGATTGCTTAAGTAAAGAGTAACCCCAGTTAAGGAGGTAAAAATTAGAGTATAAACGAGAAAGTAGGTAAAATTCTTTGTAAAGGGAGAGGACACTAAATAGAAATGCTCCCCGGGAATGTGGTACTTAAATCGAGTAAGTATATAAAGCATAAGAAGAGAAATTGCTGATTGGATGACTCCGCCTTTCAAACCCTGAAAGTAAACCACGAAAACTATGGGCAAAACAAAGAGAAAAGTAATTCTTGACTCGATTCCACCTGTGGCTATGGACATAATTGTAACCACTATATCAAACAGTAGCAGTGAAATCCAGAATGGTAGTACGGAGTTTTTGGGAAATACCAAGTACAAAGCTAAATTTATGAGGATTGTAAAAAGGGAAATAGCTAAAAACAGTTTAATTAAGGGATCAGCACCTACACCCTTTAAGTAAAGATAAGCAACTAATGAAATGAAAAGTACTACAAAAGAATTTAAACCCAAAAAATACCTGAGTTCTTGCCTACTAAGCAAGTTATTTTATCGTGCCTGCAAGGCCAAAGATGGGCAGGTACATTGCAATTAGCATCCCGCCAACGAAAACACCTATAATCACGATCATTATTGGCTCAATTGTAGACGCAAGGGTTGCCACTGCTGTATCTACTTCGTCGTCATAAAAGTCGGCAATTTTAGAAAGCATATCTCCGAGTCTTCCACTTTCTTCCCCAACGGAAATAAGGTGTACCACAAGGGGTGGGAAAATACCTGTTTCCTGAATGGGTTTTGTGATGGTTTCACCTGCAGAAATTTTTTCAGCTACCCTATCCATTGCCTTTTCAATAACCTTGTTGCCCGATGCTTTACCGGTGATTTTCAAGCTCTGCAAAATTTCAACGCCACTGGATATCAAAATTGATAACGTCCTTGCGAAACGAGCTATCGCAACCTTTTTAATTAGCGTGCCGAAAATCATAACTCGCATAGTGAAATTATCCCATAGAAACTTACCATGTTCCGTTTTGATAAAACGTCTAAAAGCCACTATTGCAACGAAAAGTGCACCCAATATAATCAAAAAATATCTCTGAAGGAATTTACTTATTCCAATTACAAAGAGAGTGGGGCCTGGCAGCTTTGCGCCTACTTCTTCATACATTTTCGCAAAGGAAGGGATAACAAAAAGGAGCATAGCGGTTGAAACAACAATCAAAACTAAGAAGACCACAGCGGGATAAGCCATAGCAGAGACAACCTTTCTCCTAATAGAATCCATCTTCTCATAGAAGGTTGCCGCCTGTTTAAGGGTATTTACGAGCTGTCCGGATTGTTCACCAACAGTAACCATTTGAACTATCAAGTCCGGGAAGATCTTCGGGTGTTCTTTCATCGCCTCACCAAGACTCTTACCGCCTTCAACATCCCGTTTTATTTTAAGAATTGCATCCCTTAATTTTCTTTTCTCTGTCTGTTCACTAAGAATTTCAAGGGCACGAGTTAAAGAAACCCCAGATTCAATCATAACCGCAAACTGCCTGCAGAAGATTGCAAGGTCCTTAAATCCTGGCTTACCTCCAAAGGGTAGACTGAACCCTTTACGCTCTTCTTCCACCTTGACAACTATTAGGCCAATATTCCGAAGCCTTGCCACTACCTCATCACTGGATTTAGCATTCACCACTCCTGTTCTTATTCTTCCTTCTTTATCCTTTGCAGTATAAATAAAGCGTGCCATAAAAACCTCCTTTTATCTTCCAGACCTGGGCGCCATACTGACCATTTTTTTCAACTCCTCAGGTCGAGGTGAGGCGAGAAGCGCTGTTTGCAGGGTAATAAGTCCCTGCGTAAAGAGGCTTGCAAGAGACATGTTCATTGT
>CAZZKY010000108.1:0-3861 GCA_964654765.1 uncultured bacterium
AGGTTAAGAAAATGGAAAAGACCGTGAAAGAGAAAGAGATAGTGATGGTTGAAAGGGCACAGCTTATGGTAAATGAGAACGCTCAGAACCTTCTTAAAGCTACCGCTTTGCCTTTAGTCTGGGCTATAAGGAAAGAGATGATAAGAGGAAATTATGAACAGATCAATGATTATATGGAGAGGTTGATTCAGGAAAAAGGTTTTAAGGAAATACTTCTTGTAGATCCCCAGGGCATAATTGCTTTGGCTACGGATAAGAAGCTGCAGGGGCAGAAAT
The DNA here is from genome assembly GCA_964654765.1 of uncultured bacterium. Taxonomy (GTDB): domain Bacteria; phylum Hydrothermota; class Hydrothermia; order UBA1063; family UBA1063; genus UBA1063. The sequence continues at coordinate 277 of CAZZKY010000108.1, forward strand.
TTGCAGATTATTATCCCGCCGAGATTTTAGAGGTAGACGATGTGAGGGTTTTTGGGGATTCCGATATTATCCGTGTTGCCGCTCCAGTAATGGGAATTAACGCCAAACTCGGTGTTTTAGTATTTACTTACACACCCGAGAAGGTAGACGCTAAGTAGGTTTTTAAAAAGATAGGCAATAGCCCTTAGTTGTAATTCGGTTATTGGCTATTTATAGGGTATTCTAAGTTTTTATACAGAAGGGAGGAGACATTTTTTCGATTCCGAATTCCCTTTTATAAGGTGTTTAAAAGTTTAAAGCTTAATTGAAGATAGTAAGGGTGCTTTCGTAGTAAAATTACTTTCTGCATTTTGTTTAAAATTTAGCGGGCACAACGCTCATTAGTAATTTTTTTTGTGGATTGGAAGTTGAGTTCGTATTGCTTGACGTTTCTTGGCATAGGGGGAACTCAAATTGAAGATTTCAAGTCATTTTGCCTGATTATTCGGTAAAACTTATAATTTAAACGGAAAGGGAGCGATGTTGACAATTCGGCGGGGATTGCCAGAAGATGTTCAGGACTTTGTAAAACTATATTTACTTTCTTCACCCTATTTTCCAATGGCTTTTGGGAGAAGGATTATAAATGTACTTGAAAGGTTGTTTCAGAGGGAGGAGAATCTCTTTAGTTATGAACACGCCTTCTTTGCAGATTTTAATGGTGAAAAAGCGGGCATGCTTTTGGGTTATGATTGGAAGGCAAAACGAAGAGAAAATATCCAAACCGGATTGATGATTTTAAGGTTTTCTGGATGGGACTTTTTTGCAAAAATAGATACATACTTGAAATTCAATAGGACTGTCGGTAGCCTTTGGGCGGAAGAATATTACATTAGTAATTTCGCAACTTACGAAAATTTCAGAGGCATGGGGGGTGGCAAAGCGCTAATGGGAAGCGCCGAGGAAGAGGCACAGAAGTGTGGGTGCAGAAAGGTTGTCCTGGATGTAGAGAAGGAGAATTTGAGTGCCATAATGTTTTACAAAAAGTTGGGATTTAACGAGCAGGAAAGATTCTTGATTTATTTGAGTAACAGGTTAGAACTACGTTTCTTGAGAATGGTTAAGCTTTTATAAAGGAGGATAGAATGTTAAAAGACCTTATCATTAAAAACCGCAGTTACAGAAGATACTATGAGGATTATCAAATAAGTCGTGAAACTTTGTCGGAGCTTATTGACCTTGCAAGGCTATCGCCATCCAGTATGAATCTTCAGCCTTTGAGATATTTTATTATCAATACTCCTGAAAGATGCGAATTGATTTTTCAGAACGTTACCTGGGCAGCCTATCTTAAAGATTGGGGTGGCCCTAAAAAGGGCGAGAGACCATCTGCCTACATTATAGTACTTGCGGAGAAAGATATCTCAAAGAATTACTTGATTGATGCAGGTCTCGCAACCCAGTCTATTTTACTCGGTGCCGTCGAGAAGGGGCTTGGCGGTTGTATTATGGGTTCTCTAAATAGAGAAAGAGTTCGTGAACTATTTAAAATTCCTGATAAATACGAGATTGTCTATGCAATTGCCATAGGCAAGCCAAAAGAGAAAGTTGTGATTGAAGAAGTGGGACCTAATGGAGATATAAGGTACTGGCGGGATGAAAATGACATTCACCACGTGCCAAAGAGAAGACTTGATGATATAGTGATTGATATCTAAAGTACTAAAATTCGGGCTTAGGTGTTTTGCTGCAAGACTCTCTGAATTTCAAGGTGTTATCTTATTCAAAAGTTATTAAGAAGCTTTCATCCGCTTAATTAACTAAAAGGTCAGTTTATGTTTTAATTTTTTAGTTAATATTCTGAAATTTAGCTAAATTAAAAAGCAAAGGGTGTCGAGATTGGATATTAAAGATGCGGAACTTGTCTACCTTTTAGGCATAGCAGCACTAAAAAGCATTGATGAAGGAGGAAAAAGATCGGCGAAGGTTATGGGTTTTGCTTGTTTAAAAACTTTATCATCCTCTCCCGTCGTAAATCAACGATAAATTTCAGATTTAGTTGTTAAGTGGTCTCCAGTGAAAATGTTGCTTAGATGCCTAAAAATTCTCTTTTAAAGGTAGTGAACTTAACTTTTTAAATCAAAATTTAACTTTGAGAAAGCACTTTTTGCACTATCCTTTATTTTTAAATCGGCAATCTCGCTTATGGGGGTCGTGTCAGGATTAATTTCAACAACGATTCCACCGTGAGATTTTACGATGTAAGGGAGCATTGCAGCCGGGTAAACGATGCCGCTGGTTCCCACAACCAAAATTAGATCTGCCTTGTTAGCAAAGGAAAAAGCCTGCTCCATGTCATCCCGATTAAGAGATTCACCGTACCACACCACGGAAGGTCTTAAAATTCCGCCGCAATGTGGACATTTCGGAGGGAGTTCGTCATCTTTGAATATTCTGTAATCCTCATAAAACTCAATACTGCAGTTTGTACATCTTGTTCTAAAAATATTTCCGTGAAGCTCCACTATTTTTGTGGAGCCAGCCTTTCTGTGCAGCGAATCCACATTCTGAGTAACGAGCAGGAAACAGGGAAAATACTTCTCAAGTTCTGCGATTTTGTAGTGTGCTTCATTCGGTGATGCGGATAAGATAATCTTCCTTCTGTAATTATACCATTCCCAGACAAGAACAGGATTTTTATTGAAAGCCATAGGTGTAGCAAGTTCTTCAGGTGGGTGATTTTTATACCAACCGTCTTTACCCCTAAAGGTTGGAATTCCGCTATCTTTTGAAATCCCTGCACCTGTCAGAACCATAACACATCGAGCTTTTAAGAGGAATTGTTTTAATTTAGCAATTTCCTGGGGCATGCAAATATTTTAAGATATCTAACGGGTGCATAAAATTTACCTTACGGTACAGGGCAGGTTATATGGTTGAGGATTTTGGAATTAACCCTTTGCGGTTTTTAATGCGTACTTTCTCAAGTTTTAGGTAAGCCAATATTTTTAATGGATCTGACAAAATTTATTCCAAACTTTATGTTTAGCTTTTTAGTTGATTTATAAAAGCCATGTTCCCTCAAAAACAAATCCTTGGTCTAATGCAAGCAAGCCTGTGATTTTTTCCCAGTAAGTTCTTTGTTTCGTATTATTTGACGAAAAATGAAAGGTTTTGGCATTTTCTGTTTTTTGTGCACTGATGAATTTAAACTCTTCACTTTAAAAATTTTTCCATGTGACAATTGTTTCTTGACTACATTTAACACACGGTTTATTATTATTGTGAGTTTAAAATAGTGGTGAGATTAAAGGAGGGTTTTTTATGCTGCACCTGTTATTGTTAGCTTATCTTTTTAAACTTTCGAACTTTTATATTCTGATAGATGTTAAGTCTAATGAAGAACTGATCCTTTCAGGGCCTAAATACCAGGGAATCTATCTGTTTAATGTTAAGTCGGGTGACGTTAAGAAAATCTCTGAAGGAAATGCCTTTAGGCTCGCCCTTTCACCCAAGGGGGATAAAATTCTCTATGTCGATTACAATAGGATTAAGTTGCTTGACTTTGATGGAAGTGAAAAAGTCATCGCTGAACACTCAGAAAAG
>CAZZKY010000109.1:0-18924 GCA_964654765.1 uncultured bacterium
CGGGCCTCGGGTTGAGACAGCGCCCCAGTCGTTACGCCTTTCATGCAGGTCGGAACTTACCCGACAAGGAATTTCGCTACCTTAGGACCGTTATAGTTACGGCCGCCGTTTACCGGGGCTTCGGTTCAGAGCTACACCCCCTCATCGAAGGGCTTTACCCCTCCCCTTAACCTTCCGGCACCGGGCAGGCGTCAGAGCCCATACGTCCTCTTGACGAGTTCGCGGACTCCTGTGTTTTTGGTAAACAGTCGCCAGGCCCTCTTCGCTGCGACCCCGTTCCGCTCCAGCCGCAAGGGCCTTCACGTACTTGGGGCACCCCTTCTCCCGAAGTTACGGGGCCAAGTTGCCGAGTTCCTTAGGGGGAATTCTCTCGCGCGCCTGAGCATTCTCTGCCCGTCTACCTGTGTCGGTTTGCGGTACGGTCAGCCTGGTTTCAACGCCTGCGAGGCTATTTCTTGGCAGCATGGTCCAGGCCAGTTCTCCCCCTTTCGGGGGATCCCCATCGCCTCTCAGAGTTGGGTCTTTAACCCGCCTCTCCGGATTTGCCTGGAGAGGCCTCCTACTGGCTTAGACGCCCTAAGCCACCAGGGCGCTGGCCTTTCCCTACTGCGTCACCCCCCAGGCTCCACCAAGCTGGCTCCCGAATATTAACGGGATTCCCATCCCCTACGCCTTTCGGCCTCAGGTTAGGGGCCGGCTAACCCACCGCGGACGAGCCTTCCGGTGGAAACCTTAGACTTTCGGCGCCCCCGATTCTCACGGGGGTTATCGCTACTAATGCCTGGATTCTCACTTCCCTGCAGTCCATCACCCCTCGCAGGGCAACTTCAGCCCGCAGGGAACGCTCCCCTACCGCTGCCACCAAAGGTGGCAACCCGCAGCTTCGGTGGAAAGCTTAGCCCCGCTAAATTTTCGGCGCAGGGGCGCTCGACTGGTGAGCTGTTACGCACTCTTTAAATGATGGCTGCTTCTAAGCCAACATCCCAGCTGTCTAAGCGCCCCCACATCCTTTACCACTAAGCTTTCACTTTGGGACCTTAGCTGGCGGTCTGGGTTGTTCCCCTCTCGGCAATGGAGCTTATCCCCCACTGCCTGACTCCCGGGAAGCATGTTGCGGCATTCGGAGTTTGGTTGGGTTCGGGGTTGCCCCCTACCCCATCCAGTGCTCTACCTCCGCAACACTCATTCCCGAGGCTAGCCCTAGAGCTATTTCGGGGAGAACCAGCTATCTCCGGGTTCGATTAGCTTTTCACTCCTACCCACAGCTCATCCGAGGACTTTTCAACGTCCACCGGTTCGGGCCTCCATCACCGGTTAAGGTGACTTCACCCTGGCCATGGGTAGATCACCCGGCTTCGGGTCTACCGCCGCCGACTAAACGCCCTATTCGGACTCGCTTTCGCTACGGCTCCGGCCCAGAAGGCCTTAGCCTCGCCGGCGACGGTAACTCCCAGGCTCATTACGCAAAAGGCACGCCGTCAGGCCATTTAACCTCCTCAGAGGGAGGTTAAATGGACCCTCCGACTGATTGTAGGCACCTGGTTTCAGGTTCTATTTCACTCCCCGCACTGGGGTTCTTTTCACCTTTCCCTCACGGTACTTAGTCCGCTATCGGTCACCAGGGAGTATTTAGCCTTAGGTGGTGGTCCACCCAGATTCCCCCAGGATTCCACGTGTCCCGGGGTACTCGGGAACACAGTCCAGGAAGACTCCACACCTTTCGCCTACGGGGCTTTCACCCTCTATGGCCTACCTTTCCAGGTAGTTCGACTAGGTGGGAGTTTTGTAACTTCCCGGCTCCTCCGTGGCGGAGCCCGACTGTGTCCCACTACCCCGCCTCTGCAACGCCCACGGGCTTTGGCACAGAGACGGTTTAGGCTGTTCCCCTTTCGCTCGCCGCTACTCAGGGAATCGCGGTTGCTTTCTTTTCCTCCGGGTACTGAGATGTTTCAGTTCCCCGGGTTCGCCTCCCCCATAAGGGGGATGACCACCTATTAAGGTGGCCGGGTTTCCCCATTCGGGCATCCCGGGATCAACGGCTGCTTGCGCCTCCCCCGGGCTTATCGCAGCTTGCCACGCCCTTCATCGCCTCCTGGTGCCGAGGCATCCACCAGGTGCCCTTACTATCTTAGCCACCTACCTCAACCACTTTGTTTTCAAAGAGCAGATTTGTAAGTTGTTAAATTATATTCGCTTCCCCCTGGAATGTCAAGGGGCAAAAATAGCTCTTCTTTTGTAAGTGTTAATATATTAATATAGCCACCATGTTCTGTCAAGTTTTTTAGAAAGCATTGAGAAAACGAAACTTAGAAGCCAAAGCCGAATTATGCCACCTGTCAAGCAAAAATGAACGGACTGTGCAAATTTGTTTACAATCCAAAAATATTTCAACTTTACTGCCCATGCTTTAAAATTTTAACATGAAAGAACTTGTTAAAAAGTCTTTTCTCTTGAGTTTAAAAATTTTCGGACCCGCACTGCTTTTAGGAATCATCCTTTTAGCCGTTTTCTGGAGATTTACCCCCTCTCCTTATATCATTGAAAAATACGAACCAAGCCTTTCTACTGAAGTTTACGATAGAAATGGTAGATTGATCTATACTTTTTACCTTCAAAAACGTGAGGCAGTTAGACTCTCCAATATACCAAGGAACCTCATAAACGCCTTTATTGCTATTGAAGATAAAAGGTTTTTCCAGCATAGTGGTATTGATATAATTAGACTTTTTAAATCCGCACTTGTAGATATCATCTCTCTCAGGCCCGTCCAAGGTGCATCTACAATTACCCAACAACTTGCAAGGAATATGTTCCTCACCCCACAAAAAGCATTAACAAGGAAAATTAAGGAAATACTGCTGGCAATTAAAATTGAAAGAACTTTTTCAAAACAAGAAATTCTTGAAAAGTATTTAAACATCATTTATTTCGGAAATGGTATTTACGGTGTTCAAACCGCAAGCAAGTACTTTTTTGGAAAACCAGTGGATAGTTTGAATCTTGCAGAATGTGCTCTCCTTGCCGCTATTCCTAAATCACCTAAACTTTTCTCACCCATTTCAAACTACCCGAGGGCAATAAAAAGACAGAGGCTAATCTTAAAACAGATGAGAGAAGGTGGTTTTATTACTGAAGAAGAGTATAAAGAAGCATTGAATACAGAAATAAAAATAAATCCCGTATCGCTAACTCCGTCGGGCGTTGTGGGTCCTTACTTTATAGATATGGTGAGAAACTACGTAATTTCAAAATACGGAGAGGACTTCCTCTACAAAGGGGGTGGAAAAATTTATACCACAATGGATCTGGATTATCAAAGGGTAGCAGACTCCATTCTCCCTGTTATGTTAGATTACTACGAGGAAAGATACAAACTTAAACCGGCTAAAAAGGAGTTTAACAAGAGGGAGCAAACGGATCAAACCCCATATCTTCAAGGAGCCCTTATAACAATAGATCAAAATACTGGCGAGATTCTCGCCCTCGTAGGTGGGAGAGATAGAAGTGAAAGTGAATTTAACCGGGCTACTCAGTCATTGAGGCAACCCGGCTCTGCATTTAAACCATTTGTTTACCTTACAGCAATAGACAACGGCTACTATGGTTGTGATAAAGTGAATGATGCACCTATTGTCCTTTACGAAAGTAAGGAGTATGAATGGAGGCCCAAAAATTTCGATAACTCCTACCTTGGCGAAATTACACTAAGGAAAGCCCTTGCTCTTTCGAGAAACCTTGCTACCGTAGACTTAATACTCCAGCTTGGACCTGAGGCCGTTGCCTCATATGCCAGAAGGTGTGGTTTTAAAACAACCATCCCCCCATATCCAGCCATTGCACTTGGTGGTATTTCCGTTTCTCCAATGGAGTTAACCACTGCATATTGCACAATTGCAAATTACGGGAAAAGAATTAGACCATACTTCATAAGGAAAATAGTTAACAGAGCTGGAGTCGTTATTGAAGAAAACAAACCCCAGACGTATCAGGTTTTTGATTCCACGACCATATATATTTTGATCAATATAATGAAATCAGTATTTACAGAAGGCACCGCGGTTCCTGCCATTACCGCATACGGATGGTCGAGACCTGCTGCAGGCAAAACGGGAACGACCAATGAGTTTAGAGATGCGTGGTTTATCGGATTTACCCCAGAAGTTCTTACAACTGTTTGGGTCGGATACGATTCTGTCAGAACGATTAAAGAAAACGCCACAGGGACCTCTTTCGCTCTCCCGATCTGGACTTTATATATGAAAGAAATATTAAAAGATATCCCCCCGACCGATTTTATTGTGCCACCTGGAATCGTCTTTGCAGAAACCTGTGACGAGTCTGCACTCCTCGCAACCCAATATTGTCCCAAAACCCACATAGAGCCCTTTAGAATGGGGGATGAGCCACATGAATTCTGTAAATTACACATACCATCTCCAACAAAAGAAAAGATCCGCAAACTTAGGGAAGAGGAGTCTAAAAATTAAGGCATGTTTCCATTCGTTTTCTGTCTTATAAGTTACTCCTCTGTTTTACCTCTCTCTGCGCAACTTACAGCAAATAACCCTTCTTCTCTTTGGGGACACCCCTCAGCAGTGTTCTTCATACCATCTCTTATCGGGGAAAAAACAAAATTAGAATCATCGCTTACTTCCTTCACCTTCTTAGCATCTTTTAAAATTTATGGTTTTTCCTTTTCTTACAATAAAGTTGCCATTGGTATGCAATACATCGGAACCAAGGATATAAACGAGAAGTTTTATGCCCTCGGTTTTTCGAAAAAGCTCAAAGATGTGGATTTTGGTCTATCCATTTCGGTGAACGAGAAAGACTTTGAAGACTTCATTTCTCGCGAAATACTCGGAACTTTAGCATTTTCGAAAAGCGTTGAAGATCTCTGTTTTGGGGCCTCTTTTTCAAATAACCTAAGTATGATGGAAAATTCCCTGAATTTTTTTGTTATTCTTATTGAATCCTTTGGCCGAACATACATTGACTACATATTTTATCAAAATGATAGGACTTTTTCACTAAGTCAAGAATTTAACGTCTTACCGCTTCTTAACCTTTCTCTTGGTTATTCAAAAGACCCAGACCAATACTTTGCCGGACTTTACTTAAAGAGCTACATAAAACCTGCGATATCAATCCGATACCTTCAAAACCTTGGTTATGTGATAACATCGGGAATTGAATATACATTTTGAAGGATTTATAATTTTGAAAGGAATCTGAACCAAGGAGGAGATGTTGAGGAGTGTTTTTTATCGAGTATTGGTAGTTTTGTTTGTCCTGGGGATCTCCCTTTGGACGCTCTGGCCAACCTTCCGCTACTACTCACTTACTGCCGAGGAAAAGCTAAACCTTTCATCTGAATATGTAAGCAACCTGAAAAAAAGAGCACTCAATCTTGGATTAGACCTGCAAGGCGGGATGTACATGGTGCTCGAAGTAGACAAATCGAAGCTTTCACAAGAGGAAGCAAAAGGTGCTGAAGAGCGTGCCCTTGAAATAATCAGAAACCGTATCGATCAGTGGGGAGTTTCGGAGCCGGTAATTCAGAAGACAGAAGAGGGAAGGATAATCCTTCAGCTTCCAGGCGTTCTCGAAAGAGAAAGGGCAGAAGAACTTATTGGTAAAACTGCGCTACTTGAATTCAAACTGGTGGCAGACCAAAAAACATTAGAGCAAACTATCAAAAATATAGATGACGTTTTACAAAAAACTTGGAAAGGAGACACCACCAAAACCTATCTTACCGATATACTCGTTAGCTTCAGGGGCGGAATCGGTATAAGCTCAAGCAAAGTCCACATATTTAAAGAAATCATAAATTTACCGGAGGTACAGGCGGTTATACCCCCGGGGTACGAATTTCTTTTTGGAAAAGCTGAAGATACTCCGGAGGGCAAAATCAAGCCGGTATACCTCGTGAAAAAGGAGCCTGAATTAACAGGGGCAACTCTAAAAACCGCAAGACACACAATATATCAAGGACAGGATCCAGCTTATGCTGGAAAACCTATCGTAGAAATACACTTTGACAAAAAAGGGGCCACAAAATTTGCTTTTGTAACAGGTGCCAACATAGGAAAGCAACTGGCAATCGTTCTTGACAGCGTGGTCCAATCTGCACCAGTCATAGAGGAAAGAATCCCTACGGGGGACGCGATCATAAGAGGTAACTTTACCATTGACGAAGCAAAAGAACTGGCAATTATACTTAGGGCAGGCGCTTTACCAGCTCCTATCAAAATTGTGGAGGAGCGTACCGTTGGAGCCACACTTGGAAAAGACTCAATAGAAAAGGGAATGAAAGCCTTTGTTGTTGGACTAATTATAGTAGTAATGTTCATGGTAATTTACTATAAGCTTGCGGGTCTCATTGCTGATCTTGCCCTTATTCTTAACGCCATATTTATCCTGGCCGTTATGGTGGCCCTCAGAGCAACTTTGACACTCCCGGGAATAGCTGGACTCATCCTCACTGTTGGTATGGCTGTAGACGCCAATGTGCTTATATTCGAAAGAATCCGCGAAGAACTCCGAGCAGGCAAGAGTCCTAAATCCGCAGTGGATGCAGGATTTGCCAAGGCAACCATCACCATTTTCGACGCAAACCTCACCACTCTAATCGCAGCTTTAGTGCTTTTAAGATTCGGTGTTGGTCCCATAAAAGGATTTGGAACGGTTCTGTCCATAGGTATTCTATCTAACTTCTTTACCGCAATTTTTGTTTCCAAGATTATTTTTGACTACCTTGTTAATGTTAAAAGGGTGGAAAAACTTAGCATATAAAGGAGTTTGCAATGGAACTTTTAAGAAATCCAAGAATTAACTTTATAGGAAACCGGAAATACATGTACTTTGTTTCAACCGCACTCGTTCTTTTAAGCATAATCGTGCTTATTGTTAAAGGTGGGCCCAATTATGGCGTTGATTTCCGCGGAGGGCTCCTCTTACAGATTAAAACAATTCCCGCTCTTAAAATAGAAGAAGTCAGATCCGCATTGTCATCAAAGGGATATAAGGCTGAGGTTCAAACCTTTGGTGAAGCAGGAATGTTTATACTGAGGTTCAGGAGCGAGGAGATTAAGCCAGAAGGGATTCTTGAAGTCCTCAAATCTGCTTATCCTGAAAGGGATATATCTATTTTAAGAACTGAAATGGTAGGACCATCCATAGGCAGAAAGCTAACACTCCAGGCCATAACCTTGATCCTAATAGGGATGATATTAATGCTCATTTACATATGGTTTAGATTTGATTTTAAATTTGGTGTGTCCTCAATGATAGCTCTCTTTCACGACACCATAATAGCCCTTGGAATTTATACTCTCCTTGGCAAAGAATTTTCCGTACCAACGGTAGCAGCAATCTTAACACTGATTGGTTACTCCATTAATGACTCCATAGTAGTTGCAGACAGAGTAAGGGAAAAATTAAGGGCTTTTGGTAAGGTTATCCCCAGGAACAAAATTGAGGAAATTTTTAATACCGGCGTTAATGAAACTCTTTCCCGTACCATTATAACTTCCTTAACAACTCTCTTTCCACTTGTAGCTATACTTATTTTTGCTCGCGGTACCACCATCTTTGACTTTGCTTTAATCTTGACAATTGGTGTCATCGTTGGTACTTACTCTTCAATTGGAGTCGTGGCGTCAATTGTAACTGATTGGTATAAAGCCTCCTTTAAAAAGGAAAAGGCTTGAGATTAGGAATAACCGGAAATCCATACAAAACTGGTATCGATAAAGTAATTGAGCATATCCTGAAACATTTTGATGATTCTGAACTTCTAATATGGAATGGGTTGGAGAATAATCTTAAAGAATTCAAAAACCTGAATTATGCTGACGAGTTAACATTAAAAGAAGAGGCAGATATCGTGGTCTCCATTGGGGGCGATGGTACCTTTCTTCGATCTGCGAGGTTCTTTATTGAAAAGCCCATAATGGGGATAAACGTCGGCACCTTTGGATTTCTGACTATATACGGTGAAGAAAATCTACAAATAGCGCTGGAAAATCTAAAAAAAGGAAATTGGACCTGTGAAGAAAGAACCGTTTTGCAGGCCAAATTAAACGACAAAACTCTGATCGCATTAAATGATATCACATTTAATGTAACAGGTGCATCAAGAATGATGACCGTAGAGGTACGCGTAAACAAAGAAAAACTCTACGACTTCAGGGGAGACGGCCTTATCATCTCTACACCCACAGGTTCAACGGCCTACAACCTTTCCTCTGGCGGGCCTATACTCTACCCAACGATGGATGCCTTTGTCATAACCCCCATTTGTCCTCACAAACTATCCTTAAGACCTGTAGTGGTGCCTGCAGAAAGTCTTATTGAGGTTACCGTTTCCTCAAAAACCGAAGAAATGATAGTTTCTGCCGATGGTCAGGAAACTATTCCAATTACTAATATTACTGTTTTACTCACAAAGAATAACAACAAAGCCAAAATCGTTAAAACGCCTGGAATCTTGAGTTACTTTGAAATTCTTAAAAGAAAACTTTATTGGGGTTGATGGGGCTCCTGAGGCTTTCTATAAAAAACTATCTGCTTGTTGATAATCTCGAGGTAGAATTCCACCCAGGCTTTAACGTAATTACTGGTGAAACAGGTGCAGGTAAATCACTGATAATAGGTTCCCTCAACATAGCCCTGGGAGAGAAAATTGACTGGGACCTGATGGGGGAGAAAGAAGCAGAAATAACAGCCGTATTTTCACTTTCTGAAGAAGAAAGGGAAGTCCTGAGAAAAAACAGTATAGAAGTTGATGACGAAATGATCGTGCGAAGAATATTAAACCCGATTGCAAAAAAATCGAAAACCTACATCAATATGAGCCCGGTGACTCAGAGTTTCCTAAAAGAAATTACTCAACATTTAATCGATTTACACGGTCAGCATCAGCATCAAAGTCTCTTAGATCCGCAAAGACACATTGATTATCTGGATGGATTTGCCAACATTTTAAAGGAAAGAGAGAAAATGAAACAGCTGTACGACGCGCTTCTCGCTGCAAGAGAGAGGCTTGATGATTTGAAAAAAAGACAGAGAGAAGCTCAAGAAAAAGAAGAGTTTTACAGATTTAAACTTGATGAGCTGGAGAAGGCAAACTTGAAAGAGGGCGAAGAGGAAGAACTGGAAGAACGTCTGAAGATACTATCAAATATAGAAAAACTGCAGACGAATGTTACAGCATCAGCCTTTGAGATTTATGAGAGCGAAGAATCGGCTTATGAAAAGATATTTAGAGCTATCAGAAGCCTTCAAGAAATAGTAAGTGTAGATGCAAAGCTTAACGAAGCACTCGATACTCTACAGGAACTTTCCGACAAGGTTCAGGATATTTGGCGTTTCTTGATGGACTATAAAAAGGACCTCGTATTAAACCCTGAGGAACTGGAAGAGGTACGAACCAGACTCGCCTTCCTAAAAAATCTAAAGCAAAAGTACAGAAAGAGCATTGAAGAACTCATACAAGAAAAAGAATTCCTAAGGAGCGAACTCAGCAGAATTGAAAATTACGACAAAGAAATAGATGCATTAACGAAAGAAATTTCTGATCTTGAAAAGCAAGTGAGAGAGCAAGCTGATATTTTGCACGAAGCAAGAGTAAAGTCAGCACCAAAGCTGGAAAGGCTAATAGAGGACGAGTTAAAAGATTTGGCAATGGAAAAAGCGAAATTTAAAGTTAATATAAAGGATAGAGAAATTAATCACTTTGGAAAGGATGATGTAGAATTTTACATATCAACTAACCCCGGAGAAGAGCCAAAACCTCTCTCAAAGATTGTTTCCGGTGGAGAGCTTTCAAGGATTATGCTTGCAATTAAAAGGGTTTTAGCGGACCTTGTAAATGTACCTACGATGGTTTTTGATGAGGCCGACACCGGAATTGGGGGAAAAGTTGCTGAAAAGGTGGGAAGAAAGATGAAAGAAATAAGCCAAAAAAGGCAGGTAATAGTAATAACTCACCTACCACAAATTGCAGCCTTTGGCGAAAAACATTTTATCGTGGAAAAATTTGTACAGGGGGACAAAACCCGTGTGAAAATAAGAGAACTCAGTGAACAAGAAAGAGTAAGAGAAATTGCAAGGATGCTTTCAGGAGAAAAAATAACAGAAGAGTCTCTCCTTTATGCAGAGAAATTTTTAAAGAGTATCAGGGGGTAAGATGGCAAATTCAGAAAAAGAGTTTAGCCCTTTTGTAAGGCGCGCCTGCGAGGTATTATTTGACAAAAAGGCAGAAGACATAAAAATTATCGAGGTAGGCAAATTTATTCCTCAAATAACGAACTATTTTATCATCGCCACGGCCAATTCCACAGAACACATGAATGCATTAAAAAAACATTTAGAAGACGAACTTGCCCTAATGGGAGCGAGGCTTCATCACTCTGAGGGCTCCAGAAATTCCCGATGGATGCTTCTTGACTACGATGACTTTATAATACACATTATGCTTGAAGAAGCAAGAGAATTTTATAGGCTCGAAGAACTTTGGGGTGACGCACCAAGGTGGACCTATGAGGAAACTTTTAAGAGAGAGGATTGAAGAAAAACTTAAAGAAATTATTGAAAAGAACTTTGGATTAAAAGCCGATTTTTATTTGGAAGAGTCTGCAGAAGAAAATTTCGGGGATTACTCCACGAATATACTTTTCAAACTAGCAAAAGAACTGAAAAAGAACCCCGCCGAACTTGGTGAAAAGATAGTTGAACAATTATCAGATTTTGATCTTCTCGAAAAAGTGGAAGTTCAGAAGGGCTTTTTAAACTTTAAAATATCGCAAAAGTTTCTCTGGGAACTGCTGATTAATATCGCTGAAGACCCTGCAAACTACGGTAAAAACAACCTCGGAAACAGATTAAGGGTTAACTTGGAGTTTGTTTCTGCAAACCCCACTGGCCCACTGGTGGTCGTGAATGCAAGGGCCGCCGCAGTAGGTGACTCACTGAAACGGATAATGAACACCTGCGGATATATAGTGGATTCGGAGTATTATGTTAACGATGCTGGGGGACAGATAGAGAGACTTAGAAAATCCATTGAGGCTCGCATCTTTGAAATACAGGGACTTCCCTTTGAGTTTCCCGAGGATGGATACCAAGGAGAATACATTTACGATATTGCAAAAGAAATTTTAAAAAGAAACTTTTCTGGTGATTATGGAAGATTTGCCGTGGAATACATCCACCACTGGCAAAAGAATACTTTGGAAAGGTACAGAGTCAAATTTGACAGATTCATATTTGAGACCGAGATAAGAAATTCCGAATATCCCCGTAAAGTTATGAAAATCCTTGAAGAATCTGGTCTTGTCTATGCTGAGAACGGTGCCACCGTCTTCAAATCATCGATCTTTGGCGATGACAAGGATAGAGTTTTAATAAGGAGCAACGGCGAGCCAACCTACTTTTTCTTCGATTTGGCTTATCATCTCCATAAAATTGAGAGAAACTACGACATTCTAATTGATATATGGGGGCCTGATCACCACGGTTACATCCTAAGAATGCAAGCGGGCTTAAAAGCCCTTGGGTTTAATATTGAAAACTTTAAAGTACTCATTGCCCAGCAAGTTAACCTCGTAAGAGGCAAGGAAAAAGTTAAAATGTCAAAGAGGAAAGGTGAAATCTACTCAATGGATGATCTCATAGACGAAGTCGGTGTAGACGCAGCGAGATTCTTTTTTCTAACAAGAACGGTAAATGCACACCTCGACTTTGATCTGGAACTGGCAAAAACCATTGGGGTACAAAACCCTGTTTACTACGTACAATACAGCCACGCAAGGATCGCAAGTCTTCTGGATTTTGGGAGGGAAAAAGGATTATCCTACCAGAAGGGTAATCCTTCTCTCCTCACTGATCCGGAAGAAAGGAGTCTAATTCGTAAAATCATGTTCTATCCAGACGTATTACAGAGCGTTTGCAGAAGCTTGGAACCGCACCTTCTTGTTAGGTACCTCCTCGAACTTTCGGAGCTCTATCACAGCTATTATCAAAAAGTTAGAATTGTGACTGAAGATGCAGAGCTGAGTAATGCAAGACTTTTACTATCTTTCGGAGTCAAGACCGTTGTTAAAAATGGTCTTGAACTATTAGGAATAGAAGCACCGGAGAGAATGTAAAATGAAAGAACCCCTTGAGCTAAGGCCAATTAGCTTTATAAGGAACTATCTTAAAAACCCTGAAGGGTCATGCCTCATTCAGATGGGCAATACGATGGTTCTTTGCACTGCCTCGGTGCAGACTAAACTCCCCAACTGGCTTCAGGGTGCAGAACAAGGATGGATAACAGCAGAGTACAGTATGCTACCGAGATCGACTCAGGAAAGGAAACCGAGGGAATCAAGGACAGGAAAACCGGACTCCCGCGCTATCGAGATATCTCGTATAATCGGTAGAAGCCTCAGAGGAGCAGTAGATCTTTTAAAGATGCCAAACATCTCCATTATAATAGACGCCGATGTTTTACAGGCAGACGGAGGAACAAGAACTGCGGCCATAAATGGTGGATTTGTGGCTCTTTACGATGCAATCAGGTATCTTATTGAACAAAAAGTCCTTAATGAAAATCCCATTGTAGAGTTCATAGGCTCTGTTTCAGTGGGAATTGTTAATGGTCAGTACTATTTAGACCTTTCCTACGAAGAGGATTCCCAAGCAGAAGTCGATCTCAACGTCACTATGACAGAAAGCGGTAAGATAATTGACATACAGGGAACTGCCGAAAAGAGACCCCTCACACGGGAAGAGTTAGAAAAGCTCTTGGATATAGCTTACGAGGGTATTAAGAAAATTATTCAAAAAGAGAAAGAAGCGCTTGGCGTAAAATAGAGGAGAAAAAAATGAGGATCTCCGATTTTAGAAGCGATACCGTCACAAGACCAACAAAGGAAATGTACGAAGCAATGATGAAGGCGCCTCTCGGGGATGATGTCCTGGGAGACGATCCCACCGTGAAGGAGCTGGAAAGACTGGCAGCCGAGAAAACGGGGTTTGAAGCCGCTCTCTTTGTTCCATCAGGCACTATGGGGAATGCCATAGCAGTAAGAGTCTGGGCCAAGGACGGGACCGAAGTAATTCTTGAGGAAATGTCTCACATCTATACAAGTGAGGTGGGTCATATTGCCTATATATCAAGAGCAATTCCTCGGCCTTTAAAATCATACAGGGGTATAATAGACCCTGAAGATATAAGAAAAGCGATAAGGAAAGAAGAACTTCACAAAGCTGGTACATCCTTAGTTTGCCTCGAAAACACCCACAACTACTGGGGAGGTAAAACACTCCCCCCTGAATATGTTGCAGAGGTTTCTGCTATCTGCAAAGAGCACGGACTACCTTTACATATGGACGGTGCGCGAATCTTTAACGCTTGCACTTTTCTTAGAGTAGATGTAAAGGAATACACTAAACATCTCGATTCTTTAATGTTTTGCCTCTCTAAGGGACTGTCAGCACCCGTGGGCTCTATGCTATGTGGTTCGAAAGAGTTCATCGAAAAAGCTCGTAGGGTTAGAAAACTTCTCGGTGGAGGAATGAGGCAGGCAGGAATCCTTGCAGCCTGTGGAATTGTAGCTATAAATAAAATGATTGATAGGCTTGATGAAGTCCACAAAAATGCGAAAAGGCTTGCCGAGGGCCTTTCCAAATTCCCATTTTTGAAGATAAACCCTGAAGAAGTAGAGACAAACATAGTAATAGTTGAGACAAAAGTAGATCCTCAGAAAATACTAAACTTCCTTGAGCATCATGGAATTTTAGCCTTACAATTCGGACCCGGAAGAATAAGGTTTGTAACTCACAAAGACGTAAACGAAGAAGACGTTGACAGGCTTATAAAAGCACTCGAGAATTTTAAAGCTTAACTTTGTCAATCATGTCAAAGCACATAGCCATCGTTGAAGATAATAAAGAAATAAGGGAGTTAGTGGCCCAAAACCTCTTTAAATTCAACTTTATAGTCCACAAATTCTCCTTTGGCTCAGAATTCCTGAGATACCTCGAGCAAAAGCTCTACCCCGATTTGATAATCCTCGACATAATGCTTCCCGATTGGGATGGTTTCGAACTGCTAAAATACCTCAAAAATGACCCCAAGTTAAAGGAGATACCAGTTATTATGCTAACCGCAAGGACCGAAGAGGCAGATAAGGTGCTTGGGTTGGAAATGGGAGCTGATGATTATATAACAAAGCCTTTCTCACCAAGGGAGCTCGTGGCAAGGGTTAAAAGTGTGCTTAGAAGATATGAAAAGACTACCAGTGAAATAATTACCTACGGCGATGAATTGGTTATAGACTTAGAATCTAATCAAGCATATTTAAGAGGGCAAACCCTCCAATTAACCGCAACGGAATTTAAAATTCTCAGCCTGCTTGTATCCCGTCCGGGAAAAGTGTTTTCCCGGGAAGAAATCCTGTCTCATTTGTGGGGACACGATAAAGATACCTTAGAAAGAACTGTTGATGCCCACATTTCAAACCTGAGAAAAAAACTGGGCGAACTCGGTCAATCCATCAAAAATGTAAGGGGGCTTGGGTATAAAATAGAGGCAAAATAACTTGTACAAAAAACTGTACTTTTATATCTTCGTTCCCACCTTTCTACTCCTTTTATTGTTATATTCACTATCCCAACGTCTTTTAGAGAAGGGAATAACTACACTTCACCAAAAAAGTCTTCGAGACTTCGCAATATCCATCGTTCAGAAAGAAGGTGAAAACCTCCTCATGGATAAGGGAAGGGGAGAATTATTTGAAAATCTAATTTATCTTGACTCTTTAACTGGAAATAGGATAACAATCATCGATACCAGCGGAGTCGTAATATTTGACTCAAAGGAAAATCCAGAACTAATGGACAACCACCGATGGAGACCAGAAGTGGCGGAGGCACTAAGGGGCAAAATTGGATTCTCACAACGGGAAAGTCAGACTCTTAAAAGGAGGATGTTCTATTGTGCAACACCGGTTTATAAAGGTGATACCATTATAGGTGTTTTCAGAGTGAGCGAACCCGAAGAGAGGCTCCTTGAAGCCTACAATAAGATAAGAGCCAACTATATCTTACTTATCTTAGCCTTTAGCATGGCTATCTTCATAATTCTGACCATACTTGATTTAACGTACCGAAAGGACATTTTTCAATTTTTACAAGCATTTAAGAAACTCTCGGAAAACGATTTCAGCATTAGGATATTGTGGAAAAAAGATGATCTTTTAAAAGAGCTGGCTGAGCATTTCAACTCAACAACAGAAAAACTGATGCAAAGCTATAAAGCTCTGAAAGAAGTAGAACAAAAGTTAAAAACAATCCTTGAAACGATACCCATTCCTATCGCACTAATCGACAGTGAGCTAAACCTGGTCTACTCCAACACCTCCTTCAGAGAATACTTTACTGGAGAAAAGGAGCAGATTGACTTTTCAGCCTTTTCATCACTCGAACTCTTCAGGTACGCGCGAAAAATTTTTAAGGAAGATTCCTCAGAAGTTAAGTACGAAACCCAGTGGAGGGGAAGGTACTTTCAAGTATTTTTGAAAAAACTTGGCAAATCTCCTCAAATAATTCTAATTGCTATAGACATCACCGACACAACTGAAAAAGAAAAGCTTAAAAAGGAGCTCATAACCTACGTATCCCATGATCTTAAAACACCTTTAACCATCATTAAAGGATATGCAGAGACAATTCTTGAAGAAAGCAAAGATAAGAGTATTTCTTTTTACGCTGAAACCATCTTAAAAGCCGTAGATGAACTCTCACACCTCATCACAAAACTCAATACCCTTTCCAAGCTTGAGAACGTAGAAGAATTAGAAATTAACGAAATAAACCTGGAAGAATTTATTGAAGCCTTAATCACCCCTTTCAAACATCTTGCTGCCAAAAAGCAACTCGGGTTCTCTTATTCAGTCGTTAAAGACACCGAAACTGTAAAAACCGATCCTGAAAAGCTAAAAATGATCATCGTAAATCTTCTTGATAATGCTGTAAAGTTCACGGAAATAGGAAGAGTAGAATTTAAATTAGAAAAAGTAGGAGAAGAACTCAAAATAACTGTTTCTGATACCGGTCCTGGAATACCTGAAAATTTAATTCCAAAAATTTTTGAGAGATTTTTCACCATTGATAAGTCAAGGGGAGCAGGTTATGGCTTGGGACTCGCTATAGTGAAACATGCGGTCCAGGCACTCAATGGAACGATAGAAGTAAGAAGTCAAGTTGGGCTGGGTACAACCTTCTCAGTTACCATTCCTAAAGTTAATCCACTTTAACCCAATCTTAACAATCCCTTAACACTCCCATTCCATAATTTTAATGCTAACAAAAGGAGGCAAGTAAAATGCCCAACCAAAAAACAATAAAAACATGGGTCATGACCGTCCTGACAATGCTCATGGCGGTCCAGAGTGCAAAAGCTCAAAACGCACTGAAAACCTCGGGTGTGATGTTTGGAGACATCTACTACATCAATCAATCCAATATTGACTCTTTGAAAGGAAAATATGGCTTTCAAATAAGGAGAATCAATTTGACATTCGATAAAAAAATAGACGACGCAGTGTCAATAAGAGTTCGAATGGAAATGGAAAGCCCCAATGTTGATAGAACCCCCGACACGAAACTCATCCCTTACCTTAAAGATGCATATTTATCTTACAAAATGGAAAATGCAAAATTCACTTTTGGTGTCCAGCCAACGATTATACTCGAGACTCCAGAAAAGGTCTGGGGGTTAAGGCCTGCTGAAAAAACACTCTTAGATTTTCAAAAAGTTGTTTCCTCAAGGGACTTGGGATTCTCACTTGGCTTTAAACAATCCATAGCTGAACTCAACCTCCTTGCTGCAAAAGGTGGAAAGAACAAACTAAATAACTATTTTGGACTTAAAATTCAACCCCTTGAAGGTCTAACCATCGATTTTTCTGGGCGCTACGAAATTATAAACGACACAACTACCGCGACACTTTTAAGGCCTTTCATTGGATACGAAAGACCTACATTCAGGACAGGAGTTGAATTCGCATACTATCAGAAAGAAAATGACAAACAAGGCTTTGCATCAGTCTTTGCGGTTAAAGAAATAACGAGAAGAATCGAAGCCTACTTGAGATACGATAGAATAATGCAAGCGAATAAAGAAGCAAATAAAATATCCTATATGCCAATGTCGACCTTATCTAAATCCAACATAATCTTCGCCGGTCTATCTTTTAAAATAGCCAAGAATGTTTCTATCATACCAAACCTGGCTTACGTAATGTACGATAATAATAACATTAAAAACGATCTTTACGCAAAATTAACCTTTAACGCGAGTTTTTAGGAGGTAAAAAATGAGAAAGATTTTGTTAGCCACCCTTCTTTTAGGTTTGATAAGTACTCTCAAAGCAAAGGGAGTAGAGCTCACCGGGGCAGGGGCAACGTTCCCCTACCCCCTCTACTCCAAAATGTTTGATGTGTACTATCAAACCACAGGAGTAAAGGTCAACTATCAGGCCATCGGTTCTGGTGGTGGAATTCAGCAACTGATAGCTAAGACTGTGGATTTCGCTGGATCCGATGCCCCAATGACACCCGAAGAGGAAAGCAAAGCCGGCACAGAGGTCCTTCATATACCGACCTGCCTCGGCGCCGTTGTCATTACCTTTAATCTAAAAGGTATCAAGGAGCTAAAACTCACCCCTGATATCATTGCGGATATATATCTTGGCCACATCAAATACTGGGACGATCCAAGGATACAAAAGCTTAACCCAGACGTCAAACTACCAAAATTACCAGTCACACCCATCTACAGGTCCGATGGAAGTGGAACTACCTTCGTTTTCTCCGATTACCTCACAAAATCAGACATAAAATGGGCAGAAAAATTAGGCAGAGGAAAATCTTTAAACTGGCCAAAAGGTGTTGGTGGTAAAGGCAACGCAGGCGTTGCCGCCCTTGTTGAACAGATCGAGGGAGCCGTAGGCTACATTGAATTGGCCTACGCAAAGCAAAATAATATGCCAGTGGCACTCATAAAAAATAAGAAAGGGAACTTTATAAGACCTGACATCGAATCCATATCGAAGGCTGCAGATGTGAAAATTCCTGAACACCTGCGAGTATCAATCACGGATACCGATAATCCAGAAGGTTATCCAATTTCGAGTTTTACCTGGATCCTAATATATAAAGATTTATCATACTTAAAAGACATGCGTAAAGCCCAAGAACTTTACAAACTCCTTTACTGGATGACCCATGAAGGCCAGCATTACACGAAGGAGCTCGATTATGCACCTCTCCCACAATCCGTTGTAAAAATTATTGAGAAAAACCTCAAAACACTAACTTTCGAAGGCAAAAAGCTTCAATGATCAATAAGCGCAGCAAAAACAAGAGCGAAGGGGGATCTATTTCCCCCTTCGCAATTTTTAGGAGTACTAAATCACAAGACATAGTCTTTGTCCAGATTTTAAAAATCTCTGCTCTTCTTGTATCCATTGTAATTGTTGCCTTTTTAGCAACCCTATTGCTCTCGAGCTGGCCCTTTGTCAAAACCTTTGGTCTAAAAGCACTTGTTTTAAGAGTCTGGGACCCCATTAATGACAATTACGGAGCTCTACCATTTATTGTAACTACGGTCCTTGTTTCTGTACTCGCTCTAATTCTTTCAGTCCCTTTCTCCCTCTCTGTAGCCTTCCTTACTAAAGAAAGGTATCTACCAAAGCGCATAAAGGACCTCCTGACTACTTCTCTTAACCTTATCACGGCAATTCCTTCAGTAATTTACGGATTCTGGGGGCTCTTTGCTTTAGCTCCTATAATGCGAATTATTCAATTGAAGTTCGGATATCCACCCTATGGAGTTGGTATATTGACTGCGGTACTCGTTTTAACAAT
>CAZZKY010000110.1:0-3340 GCA_964654765.1 uncultured bacterium
ATATCAATCCAGATATTCCAAGCGTAATATAGTCTTCAAACGTGAATTTCTTTGTAGTATACCATGTGCGCTTTTTGTATTTGCCAAATCCTCTCAGATCCATTGCATTACTTATCTTTTCAACACGCTCAAGGCTGGAGAGAATTAAAGGGTGAACTCCAGAAGTGTTGGGTACCCTTAAAACTTCTTCGTTCCCCTCAACCTTATTTTTTTGTTTGAGATTACATATAGCAAACATTAGCTCATGTTTCCAAATTATTTCATGTAGAAGAATAGAAACAAACAAATGACTTATGTGCTATAATTTGAATAAGGAAATTGTAGAATATTGTTCAAGGGAAGGAACCGTATGAGTAAGTTAGTGATGTTAAATTTGTTCCAAGATGAAATAGTAAATTTCCCAAAAGCAAAGCCTTTTCTGAAATGGGCTGGTGGGAAGTCGCAGCTTATCGAGGAACTAGAAAAACGGCTTCCACAGTCGATATTGAGAAACAAAACGATAGATGTATATGTTGAACCTTTCGTTGGTGGAGGGGCTTTTTTCTTCTACTTGAAAAGTAACTACATAATCAAAAAGGCGTATCTTTTTGATATAAACAAAGACCTTGTAATTGCATATAAAGTGGTGCAAATTTCTCCTCAAGCACTGGTAGAGCAACTCTATTCAATTGAGAAGAAATATTTTTCATTG
This sequence comes from uncultured bacterium, assembly GCA_964654765.1. GTDB lineage: Bacteria > Hydrothermota > Hydrothermia > UBA1063 > UBA1063 > UBA1063. The sequence goes on from CAZZKY010000110.1 coordinate 692, forward strand.
TCGGAGGATGATCAGAAAAAGTTTTACTACGAGATTAGAGATTTGTACAATAGGCAGAAGAAAGAATTCGATTTTTCGAATTTTAACGAAGACTGGATAGTTCGTGCAGCCTATATGATTTTTTTAAATAAGACGTGTTACAACGGTCTTTATAGACTGAATAAAAACGGAGAATTTAATGTACCGTACGGAAAATACAAAAATCCGAAGATATGTGATGAAGAAAATCTTTTCGAGGCAAGTAAGGCTCTGCAAAATACGGAAATCGTTTGTGCCGGTTTTGAAGAAAGTAAAAGATATATTTCTAAAGGAACAGTTGTATATCTTGACCCTCCATACAGACCACTTTCGAAAACTTCAAACTTTACGAGTTATACAGAAGATGGATTTAGCGACGAAGACCAGATAAGACTTGCCAAGTATTTCAGAGAAATGCATAAGCGAGGGGCTTATATCTTATTGAGTAATTCAGACCCGAAAAACTTTGACCCAAAGGATGATTTCTTTGAAAAACTTTATGAAGGCTTTATTATAGAAAGAGTTCCTGCCAAAAGATTTATAAACAGTGATGCCAGAAACAGAGGCTCTATAATGGAATTAATAATACGAAATTATGAAGGTGGAATGGAAAATGGATAGTACATATCTGAACCTTCTACAAAAGAAAGGGCTAAAGGTTTCAAATACGGAAGACGTAATGAAAATCTTTTTAGACACGCTTCTTGAAACGAACAAAACATACGACTTTTTTTGTGGACTGGAAGAAGGTCAGAAATTTTGTCGAAAAAAACAAAGTGGAGATAAATATACTCAACTCGTTGCTGCACACAAAAGATTTTGATAACGAACTGAGACGAATTCTTAGAAAATATCCTGAGGTTCTCAAGGTCGTTCCTTTATTACTGGCAATCCGTGACAATTCCGTTTCAATAATTTCTGAATTTGATCTGGAAAAAACGAACGTTATTAAACTTGATTTCACAGAACGTGATTTAAAAGAAGAAGAGATTGAGATTTTTGTAGACTTCTTTAAGAAAACGGGGCTGAAAGACTTTTTCCTTACTATTGCTGATAAAAGTTTGCTTGACTATATCCTGGGTGTAGAAGTTGGTATGGACACGAATGCAAGGAAAAATAGGAGTGGCAAAGTTTTAGAAGACTTCCTTAAACCAATTATTGAAAAAATTGCCAATGATCTGAAGTGTACTCTCCTTACGCAAGAGAAATTCTCCACTCTTGAAAAATACAGCTTAAATATTAACAAACTCACGGACAGAAAGGCGGATTTCATACTGTTAAAGCCCAGAGGAGATGGCTCATATGGAGTCATAAACATTGAGGTTAATTTTTACAACGTTTCAGGTTCAAAACCACAGGAGATTATAGACTCATACATTGAAAGACAAAAAGAACTGAAAGAATATGGCTATGAGTTCTTACTCGTAACAGATGGCCCTGCTTGGAAAAAGCAAAAAAGCCAGCTGACGAAAGCTTTGGAGAACTTAGACTTTGTTTTGAATACTTACTTAATCCGTCTTGGGATTTTGGAGGAGATTATATGCATGATTTAAACATAGAATCCGATTTCAAACCGGAAATAACAACCGTATGGTCTTTTCCTGAACGTGGAAAATGGAGCACACATAAAGGTACATACAGAGGTAACTTTGCACCTCAAGTTGCTAGAAATCTTCTGCTAAGATATACAAAAGAAGGAGATGTTATTTTGGACCCTATGATGGGTAGTGGCACAACATTAATTGAAGCAAAATTGCTGAAGAGGAGAGCAATAGGCATAGACATAAATCCCGCCAGTGTAGAACTTACAAAACGTAATCTTTCATTCAGCTGTCCCAATTCTTATGAACCTGAAGTTTCTATCGGTGATGCTCGGGATTTAAGTTTTATCGAAGATGAAACCGTTGATTTTGTTTTGTTACATCCCCCATATTTGAATATTATCAAGTACTCAGAAGGAAATATCGATGGTGATTTATCCAATATATCCGATGTTAAAAGATTCTGTACAGAGTTAGAAAAAGTTATTATTGAGCTTTTCAGAGTGTTAAAGCCTGGGAGGTTTTGTTCTGTTCTCATTGGTGATACAAGAAAAAACGGGCATTATGTACCACTTTCTTACTACGTTTTAGCTTTATTTTTAAAAAACGGTTTTGTCTTGAAGGAAGAGATAATAAAGATACAACATAACTGCACCTCTACTCCTTATTGGCAAAAGAAAGTTTCCGAAAATAACTTTTATTTGATAATGCACGAACATTTGTTTGTTTTCAGAAAACCTGCGAGCGGTGAAAACATTTCGAAGATCAAATATAGTGCAGGGGGGTTGCTAACCTTCTTCGTAATACCAGTACACAAAGAATAATAACAGATAAACTACAGCAGAAGGGTTTCGAGGGATAATACTTCAAAAGTTTAACCGTTTCTCCTAGCTCAAAGGAGCTGATTTGTATGGATAACTCTGATGAGGAATTAAAAAAAGCTATCCACACCGTCCAAATAATAGCAGCCGAAAAGGGTGGAGAAAAACCATTTGGTATTTTCAGCAAGCATACGTTAGATTATTTTAAAATCGCAAGGGATTTACTGAAAACTTACGGTGATTTAAAAGTTGTTGGACAAGAGTCAAGT
>CAZZKY010000111.1:0-2000 GCA_964654765.1 uncultured bacterium
AAAATGTTTTTATCTTGGAGAAATTGTATGTCATCGATGAGGAGGATATCTACGTTTCTATATTTCTCACGAAATTCCTTCATCCTTTTCCTCTGTAGAGAATCGATAAGGTCGTTCATCAGGTCTTCGCACCTTATCAACGCAGCCCGGACCTTTGATCCTTTCGAGTATATGTAATTCCCTATGGCATTGAGAAGATGGGTTTTTCCCAGACCAACCCCGCCGTATATGAAGAGGGGGTTATATTCCTGTCCTGGATTCTGCGCAACCCTGGTAGCGGCATGGTAAGCCATCTCATTGGACTTCCCAACAATGAAGCTGTCAAAAGTGAAACGCGGGTTAAGTGGGTAGCGAGGTGAAAAGATATCCCTTCTGGAAGGAGAAACCTTCTCTTCAGCATCCTCTATCTCTCGAGCTTTTGGCGTGAAAATTATAGTAAAATTTTTTCCAAGCTCCCTCAGAATGTCATTGATAACCTTGCGGTAGTTGGACTCTATCCATTCAATCCAGAAACTGTTTGGTGCTTCTACAATAAGCCTGTCTCCTGTAAACCCGACACCAGTGGTTTTCACAAACCAGGTATTAAAGGAGCTTTCGGGTAGTCGGGTTTTAAGTATTTCAAGAATATCGGACCACAATTCTTTTGCCCTGCCCTCGTTCTCCCTCACCGAAATATTCTCCATATGCCACTCCTTTTCACAAATATTCTAAATTTAAATAGTTGTGACATAACAACTTACAAAGTTTTCCACAACCGCTGTGTGGATTTTGTGTAGATAACTTTGCAAGTTGTTGAAACATTTGTGGTTATGTAAGTCCTTACTTTTCAATGAGTTATAAGTAAATATGCCTTTCATCCTGCAGTGAATATAAGGGGTTGTTTTCAAATGGTCAAGTCACTTCATTTTTCTCGTTTTTTGAAGGATTTTTCCATTGTTTGTATTTCTCAAGGTCATCTTTCACCGATGCCACAACGAAACCGAGAACTGCAAGATCGTCAAGTATTCCAAGGGGAAGGGAAAGATCTGGGATGAGGTCCAATGGGTTAAGGAGGTATAGGAGTGCAAACACAGTTAAAGCTATAGTTCTCCACGGTACAACTTTGTACTCGTCTTTCCAGTAATCTTTAATTAGAGATAATATTAGGCTCAGGTCTTCTGCGAGTTCTTTCTGAATCTTTCCTTCCAGTTCTTTAAATCGGTTTTTAATGGATTCCTCATTCTTTACAACCTTTTCTATGTCTTCTTTTCTAACTTTTTCACTTCCTTCCTTTATAAAGTTTTCAACCATACTAATCCCCCTTCGCCCTTAACTTAATGCGAATATACGCGATTAGGATAACGTAAAGAAGAGAAAAAACCAAAAAGGAAGCGGCAGAACCACTGTTAAAACTACCACCTGGTAAACGGCTTAAGTATTCTGAGGTATCAAGCATAAAGCGTGATAAAAACAATGCGCAATTTCTAAATGGCGTCCAAATAGGCAGTTGGATTATGTGAAAAAGGAGGGTAAAGAAGGATTCGAAAATTAATAGAAAGGTTACAGGAATGAAGAGAACATTGGAAATAAAAGAGACTAAGGAAACTCTCTTAAAGAAAATAAACTGGAAGGGCAAGGTAAAAAGAAGAGGCACAAGGACTGAAATAAAATAACCTTCGATCTTTCCCACCCATTTCTCCCTTTCAACTTTGATTGGAAAAATTTCTGAGAGAAAAAGATAACCAAAAATTGCAAAGTAGGACATCAGAAAAGATGGGTCCCTAAGCCATGGGGGTTTAAAAAAAATGGAGAGGGAAAAGGTAATACCCCAGATGTTTAGCACCCTTACCTTTCTACCGAGTATGTAGCTGAGATTGAGGAAAAACAGAAACCAGAAGGCCCTGAGGCAGGGAGCTAAGGGACCAAGGGAAAAAGTGTACAGTCCTACAAGAACAGAGGCTAAGAGCTTAGATATTACGTCCATACGGAAGATGAACATAAAGGTAGTGTTAAATAAAATA
>CAZZKY010000112.1:0-2991 GCA_964654765.1 uncultured bacterium
TAAATTAATACCGAGCCTAAATAAACTGTTATTTTAACCACTTAAAGCGACGCTCATAAATCTATCAATTTAGCCTAAAATGATGAATTTTAACGGTTTTGTCTTCCACACTTTAAAGGGGCCAATTAAAAAAAGTCGCATCGCTTTCTCGTCTTCAAAAGGAGTTTTATAATTTTCCTATGACAACTCTATATATTTTAGCAGTTATTTTGATATTCGGCCTTGCCTTCAGATTTTATGGGAAGTTCCTCGAGAATACTTATAAAGTAAAAGACGGGGAACCGGTACCCTCAAAGGAAAAATACGACGGCGTAGATTATGTTCCAACCAATAAACTCGTACTTCTCGGCCACCATTTCTCTTCCATCGCCGGCGCAGGACCCATTGTAGGACCAATAATTGCGGGACTCGCCTTCGGTTGGGGACCTGCCATACTCTGGATATTGTTCGGTTCTATCTTCATAGGTGGAGTGCATGATTTTTCCTCCCTAATAATCTCCATAAGACACGGCGGAAGGTCCATTGCTGAAGTGGCCAAAAAGTACATCAATAAAAGTACTTACAAGATCTTTCTTGTCTTCATATGGCTTGCACTTATGTACGTAGTTGCAGTTTTTCTCGACCTAAGCGCTGATACCTTCGCGAAAGAACCAGCCGTTGCCCAGGTAAGTGTGCTATATATCTTCATTGCAATTTTGTTCGGAATTTCTCTTTATCGCCTCAAGTTTAAACTCGGCCCCTCAACCGTTTTAGCCTTAATAATAATCCTTGCAGGTATAGTTTACAGCCTCAGCAACCCGTTTCTTGCCCTTTCAAAACAGAGCTGGATCTGGGTTCTAATTGTATACGCTTTTTTAGCATCCATCCTCCCCGTATGGTTCCTTTTACAGCCGAGGGATTACCTCTCAAGTTACTTTCTTTACTTTACAGTAATAATCGGCCTCGTGGGTTTGATCTTTGGGAAAAATCAGATAAGTTATCCCGCATTTATAAGCTTTAACTCCAAATCTATCGGCCCGCTAATTCCCTTTATGTTTATAACAATTGCCTGTGGTGCCATCTCAGGATTTCATTCCCTTGTGGCATCGGGAACAACGTCAAAACAAGTTGACAATGCTAAAAATGCCAGGTTCGCTACCTACGGTGGAATGTTACTGGAAGGCCTTGTTGCCGCAATAGCCCTCTCAACAGTAATGATCCTGGCAAAAGGTCAAACCGGGGCAAACCCTCAGCAAATTTATTCTCAAGGAATAGGTAAATTCTGCTCCATTATCGGCATTAATCCAAGAGCCGGGCAGATCCTTGGATACTTAGCCATATCAGCCTTTATACTGACGACGGTCGATACTGCTACAAGAATTTCCAGATACATCTTCCAGGAGCTCTTTGAGATTAAGGAAAGTCTAAACTCCAGAATTTTGGCAACAGTGATATCCCTTATTTTACCCATCCTGTTATTAAATATGAAACTTAAGGATTTTTCAGGCAACATCGTACCCGTATGGAAGGTGGTCTGGCCCATCTTTGGGACCACCAACCAGCTCCTCGCAGCCCTTGTCTTATTAGTAATTTACGTATGGGTAAAACGGGAAAACTTCAAACATTCTTTGGCCATAATTTTACCAATGCTATTTATGCTCTTTATGACCCTCACCGCCTTGGCCTACACTCTTGTAATCAAAATGACTAACGGGCAATACGACGTAATAACCATAACCGCCCTTATTCTGTTTGGCCTGGCCATTTTTGTTGTGATTGAATCGGTTTCAGCTGTCAGAAAAAAAGAAGTTTGAATTCAACAATTTAAGGAGAGGATATGTTAATTGTTGCCTTTATCGTTGAGATGATAATAATGATAGGAATACCCATCTTCTTATGGGTATTCCTGACAAAAAAATTCAATTTACAGATGAGCCTCGTTTGGGCTGGTGCCATAACCTTTGTTCTTTCTCAAGTCGTTCACATTCCACTTAATCATGCCCTTGGAATTCTAAAAGGTGGCCGTGGCGTTGCTCTCTGGCCCTTACCAGCAATGGCCCTTATCGCGGGCCTTTCAGCGGGAATTTGTGAGGAGGTAGCAAGGTACTTAGTTTTAAAATTCTGGAAAAAAGAGGCGAGGTCCTGGAAAGAAGGCATAACCTTTGGAGCCGGTCACGGCGGTATAGAATCACTAATTCTTGGACTCCTTGTCCTTTCTACTTTCATAAACATGCTTGTTCTCAAAAGCGGCGGATTGGAAAGACTCAACCTCCCTGAGGAAACCCTGCTCAAACTCAAACAGCAGATCGAGGCCTTCTGGTCAATCCCCTGGTATATTCCACTCCTCGGAGGTCTGGAAAGAGTCTTTGCGATCACCATGCACATAGCCTGGACCCTTCTTGTACTTCAGGCTCTCGTTAGAAAAAACATCCTATGGCTCTTTTACGCAATTTTGGGGCACGCTCTCGTTGACGGTATTGCAGTTTTTATGAAAATGAAAGGCTTGTCGATACCCTTAATTGAAGGAACCGTTTTTATTTTTACTCTCCTTGCACTTTGGATCATATTAAAGTTGAGAGCTGAGGACATGGCAGAAGAGATAAAAGAAGGAAATTCAATTTCGTAAGTGAATTTAGAAAATTAACTTTATCCCGGAAGTTTAACCATTGGTCAAGTAATCAGATAAAAACTTAAATAAAAAAGCAGATTTTGAACCAGGTTTCTTAGCTTAGAACGGGACTCTCGTTTTTACCCTGTGCACATATCTATGAATCGAGTCCTCGGAGAAAAGCTGTGCACCAATAAAGACCTTTTTAATCAGAATCAAACTTGCGAATACTATACATTCTGCCCCTTGTTCAAACTCCAGTTACATTTTGTATTCAGGCGCCTTTTAAAAATACTAACAATAAAAACGCCAGTCTAAAGCAAAGTTTATCGGCAAATCTACAAGTCTCATATCTTAAAGCCTTGTTCAAAACAATAAAGGATTCCACCCTACAATGCTCATTT
>CAZZKY010000113.1:0-22328 GCA_964654765.1 uncultured bacterium
GGGCACCTGAAGTCGCTGGCCCAACCCCGCAAGGGGAGGGAGGCGCCTAGGGTGAAACCGGTGACTGGGGCGAAGTCGTAACAAGGTAGCCGTACGGGAACGTGCGGCTGGATCACCTCCTTTAAAGAGTTAAACCCCACCACTCTAACTTCCACTCACCTGATTGATGTCCTATTTTCCCATTTTCGACGTGTTAGTTTTAATTTGCTTTACTCTACATACAATAAGTTACTTCAAGTTTCCTTAATTTGGTGAAATTTCAGAAGACTTGCTTTAATATATAATTATGATTGCAACTCTTTTGTTAACATTATTATGGAGTGCATACAAGCCTGGAGTAGGCCTTATACTGGGCATTCCTACTGGACTTAATTTGAATTTTGAGTCCAAGCCGAATTCCATTAACTCCACCCTTTCTTGGGGGATTCCTGACATTTTCTACTTTTCTCTTGGTTATCACGAGAATTTCAGAATTGAAACGAGTGAGGATATCGAAGGAATACTGAGGGTTTATCTTGGTGGTGCATTTCTTTTTAAAGTTACAAGAGATAACGCGAAGATGGGAATCAAGATACCTCTTGGAATGAAATTTCTATTTGACAATTTGCCTATAGATGTATTTGCCGAAGTTTCTCCAGGAATCCATCTCATACCTGAAACGAGCCCTCTTATTGAGGGTGCATTAGGATTAAGGTTTTATTTAGACAGACTTAAAGTGTCGAAAGAATAAGGAGGGTTAGCCTAACTGGTAAGGCGGCGGATTTGAAATCCGCTGGGCGTTGAGCCCTTGGGGGTTCGAGTCCCTCACCCTCCGTTTATTTGATAGTTTGAGCACTATAATTTATACTTTTAGCACGCCCACGTAGCTCAGGAGGCAGAGCACTTCCTTGGTAAGGAAGAGGTCACCGGTTCGAATCCGGTCGTGGGCTTTTTCTAATCGCTGATTTCTATCTTTATTTTCCCTTTTCGATAACCTTTTAGCGGAGCCAAGAATCCTTTCACAATATTCTCCAGCATGGTGTCGAGGAAGGGCATGAGTTCTATCCTGGCACCATCAATGGTAACCGTGCATTTTGTTCCGTGGAGAACCTTGCACTCTATTTCCTTAGATTCTCCCCTCAGAATTCTTGCTGTTAACGTTTTACAGTCAAATCCACACTTCCCACAATCCAGTTGTGGAAGCATGTTAGGAATAGTTGAGATTACGTAATCGGTTAGCTCCTCCAAATTTTCAGGAGTATAAACTCTTTTTGTTTTTCCAATGTTTAAATTCTTGGTTAACGTAAAGTAAGCAAAAATTAGCGGATCCTCTTGTATCTTCTTTTCATCTTCTTTAACACACAGGATTTTGGGCACCTTCAAGCCCATTTCTCCCTCAATCAATACTATGTCCATATTCCAAAAATTTTTCAGGAAATCAAAGGGGTTTTGAGGCCAATTAAAAGAGAGAAAAGCCCGATTTTTTGAGAAGCCACCAGTGATGAAAGCCCCCGCCTTCTCCATCCGATGGGTATCTTTCCCTTCTTTGTCATATTCCACGTCATGGTGAAAGCTTTTTTTGATAGCGCCGACCTTCATGCTTCTTTCACTAAGGCGCTTGATAAGGGATTCAATAAGGATAGTTTTACCAGAATCACTAAAACCGATTATTTCAATTACCTTCACTTTTGTGCTCCCCCTTTAGCCCTTTAAGTTCAAGCATCAGATGAGGTATTAAAGGAAAGAGTGGCGGAAGATTTTCCATTATGGCTTTAGGATTTCCCGGTAAGTTTATTATAAGGGTTTCTCCTTTAGACCCTACAACAGCTCTTGAATAGACTGCCTCAGGGGTTTTTTTGAGTCCTTCCAGAAGCATATAGATTTCAAGCCCATAAAATCTTTTTTCAATGACTTTCATTGTCGCTTCAGGGGTTACATCTCGTGGTGATGGACCAGTGCCGCCAGTGGTAATTATCAAATCCACGTTGGAATTGCACCAATCCCAAAGTGTATTTTCAATCACATCCATCTCATCAGGAACGATCTTGTAGATAATGTCAGCAACATCCAGATTTTCCCTCACCAATTTCATTATGAGGGGACCCCCTTCGTCTACCCGTTCCCCTCTGAAGCCTTTATCAGATACTGTGAGGACTCCCACCCTTAACTTTATCATTTTAGTTTTCTCCTCCCTATAATAGACTCTTTAAGAGTAAAAGGATCCATAAGGGTAATATCGATTCCCCTCGGTAGGCCAATGGCAATTTTCGATATGGTAATATCCATATCGTTAAGGAGATTGACAATGTAACTGGTTGTAGCATCGCTTTCCACGTCAGGGCTGAAGGCTATGACAAGTTCTCTGAATCCTTCTGACTTGATCCTCTCTCTGATATCGAAGATATTTAATTTGTCGGCTGTTATTCCTTTCACGGGGGAAAGGACGCCCCCCGTAACATGGTATTTCCATCCAAGGTCCTGGACTGACTCTAATATATATATGTCTTCTGGCCTTTCAACTACACAAAGAATTCCGGAATTGCGTCTTTCATCGGCACAGATAGAACATATTTCACTGTCTTCAGAAAATCCATGGCATACTCTGCAAAGCTTTATTCTCTCATCAACCTCCTTTAGTGTGGTTAGGAGGCCCTTCAGTGTATCTCTATCTTTTAATAGATAATAAGCTATGCGAAAGGCTGAACGATCGCCAATTCCCGGCAGTTTTTTAAATTGTTCAATTAACTTTTTAAGAGAGGAAGGGACCCAACTCATTTATGGGTAAGTCCTTTAATAGTTCTTGCATCTTTTTTTGAGCTTCTTTTTGCATGGTTTCAAAGGCCTCATTGAGGCATGATAAAATAGCTTTTTCCAGCTTTGTTTTGTCATCAAGAAGGGCGTCATTGCTTATTTTTAGCCCCGTTATCTTAAAAACGCCGTTAATGGTTACTTTAATTCCATCTTTTTCAACATCCATTTGAAGCTTCTGGATTTCTTTTCTTGCCTTTGCAACGGTGGCCTGCATCTTCTGAGCATCTTTGAGCATTTTAAATAGATCCATCGCTTACCTCCCGAAGTTTTAATTTTTCTATAGCGTATTTAATTAATTCATTTTTGTCTTCTTTTATGCTATTTGAATTTTGAATCACTGCCTCAACTTCAGCATAGGAAGGTTCCGTGGTTACTTTGGGGGTTGCCACTGGACTTACGAAATTGGTGTCTATGTAGTTTATGTTTCCTATCAATTCAAGCTCGGACTGAATTTTTGTAAGTCTTAGAAGATGAAAATCTACAAAGATTTTAGGATTTGTAGCACTCTTAGTATCAAGTTCCATGTCTTTTAATACTCTAAGAAGGAAGAGGATTTGGTATTCGTTGAATTTTGATGCGATGGGAGAGAAGGCATTGTGCTCTATTCCATAAAAAGCTTTAAGTAGGGACTCTGCGGCCTTTACGAATCCTTTCTGGAAATCTTCGAAACTGTATCCCTGTGCCACAACTTGTTCAACAATTTCCAGTATCTTTTTCGGGTTTTTGTCAATTATGCTTTGTAGAATTTCCTGGTAAATTTCTGTGGGGAGAAGACCTGTTAGTTCTTTTATTTTTTCGATAGTGATGGTCCCCTGTGAATAGATGGAAGCCTGCTCGAGGAGAGAAATGGCATCTCTCATACCACCTGTTGATGCCTCTGCAATCAGTTCAAGAACTTCTTCGGATTCATAATTGATATTCTCCAACCCTGCGATTTTCTTTAATCTCTCAACAATAAAGGGTTTTTCCAAAGGTTTAAGGTCAAAGCGTAAAGTTCTGGATTTAACGGTGTCGGGTACCCTGTTGGGTTCAGTGGTGGCAAAGATAAAAACGACGTTTTTCGGTGGTTCTTCAAGGGTTTTTAGGAGGGCATTAAAGGCCTCCTGAGTAAGCATGTGAACTTCGTCAATGATTATGACCTTATACCTTCCTTTTAAGGGTATAAAGCGCACATTTTCCCTTAATTCTCTGATTTGGTCAATACCCCTGTTGGACGCTCCATCGATTTCAAGAACATCAACGTTCCTTGATTCTTCAATTTCTTTACAATTTTCACATACCCCGCAGGGATCCGGGGTTACTCCCTTCTCACAGTTCAGCCCTTTGGCAAAGATTCTCGCAAGCGTAGTCTTTCCAATCCCTCTTGGACCAGTAAACATGTAGGCGCTCGCTATGCTTAGTGTTGCAAGAGCGTTTTGAAGGGTGATTACTGCATGCTTCTGATTCACTACATCTTTAAAAGTTTTCGGACGATATTTTACCGCAAGGTTCATAGTTAAATTATATGCTGTGAAAATAGAAACTCCAAGTGGAAAAGACTTTCGAACAGTTTTATAATTTTAACAGGTGAGAGTACTCGTACTTGGTGATAATACCTCCTTTCATACTTACCGCTGGTTTGAGGCGTATAAATCCGCGGGCTTTGAAGTTAGGGCCATAGGATTTGAAGATGGAGAATCCCTTTGTGAAAGATTGAGCCCCAATGGGAAGGGTAAGTTAAAGTATCTTCTTTCTATTCCCAAATTGAAAGACGTAATCAGGAAATATAATCCAGATTTGATCCATGCCCAGATGGCCGGCAATTACGGACTTATGGCTTATCTTACGGGGAAACCCTATATTTTATCTCTCTGGGGTCCTGACGTGGTTGAATCTCCTTTCAAGTCCGTGTTGCATAAATCAATGATAAAAAAGATAGTCAAGAAAGCTCAAATAGTTCATACTGATTCCCATCTGGTAAGATGGTTCCTGGTGAAAGGGTTTGGGGTTGATCCAGAAAAAATCGTCGTCTTCCCCTTTGGTATATCGAGTAAATTTTTCGAATACCAAGTAAAAAAACCCATAGGGGAAATTAATTTAATTTCTCACAGGAAACTGGAGAGACTTTACGGGCATGATGTTATCCTTAAGGCAGTTAAACTCTTAAAGGAAAGAGGAATTGATTTTAAGCTTTACATCGCATCCTTCGGCTCTGAAGAGGAAAATTTGAAGAGACTGGCTCTGAAATTAGGGATTGCTAACATGGTTGTGTTTACTGGAAAACTGAATGAGGATGACCTTATCACATTTCTTGGAAAGTCTCACATTTTTATATCTTCGGCTTACAGCGATACGACTCCTAATTCTTTGCTGGAGGCAATGGCCTTGAAGGTATATCCTGTGCTCTCTGATCTTCCGGTTTACAGGGAATGGGTAGTTGATGGGTTGAATGGTTGTTACTTTAAGCCCGGTGACGATTTTGATCTTGCAAACAAACTGGAGCAGGTTATTAAAAATCTCTCTAAACTGGAGAGCTTTCTAACAATAAACAGAGTGATTGTGGAAAACCTGGCGAATTGGGAGAAGAATTTTGAGAGCTTTAGAAATCATTTACTAATCTTAGTTCAAAAAGGTGCTATTAAATGAAAATACTTTTCATATCTTATTTTTTTCCGCCTTATGCCCATGCCACCGCGGTTGAGAGGACCGTCCTTATAGTGAAATATTTATCAGAATTGGGCCATGAGATAGGAGTAATTACCGCGAGAAATTACACTTTTTTCCAGCGGGACGCTTCCTATTTAAAGTATGTTTCTAAAACTTTGAGGATTGCAAGGCCTTCTGCCATTGAGCCCTCGACTTTCTTACAAGGGCAATCTGTCCCTTCTGGGACATCGAAAAAATTGTTTAGAAACTTTTTGTGGCCAGATTCAAGAGTGCTTTGGTTAATTAATGCTTTACCGGCGAGTCATACCTTCGTGAAAGATTTCAGGCCAGATGTGATTGTTTCCATCGCACCTCCTTATACCGACCTTATCCTCGGGTACCTAATAAGCCGGAGATTTCGTATACCCCACTTCGTTGATCTCCTCGACCCGTGGTCTGATGATTTGTACAATATGTATCCTAATTGGTGGCAAAAGGAGTTAACATACTTTTTTGAGAAAAAAATTCTGGAGGAGACCAGAGGAGTTATAGTGGCCACCTACCCTATGAAATGGAGGCTATTAGAGCGTTACAAATTTCTTAAACCTGAGAGGGTAGAGAACATCACCTTCGGGATAATAAAGGAAAATATGGAGAAAGTAGCGGAGATTGATTACTCCTCTCCTTTTACCGTGCTCTATCTTGGTACTTTACAAGGGGGGCATAAGAATCCCGCTGGTTTTATAAAAGCCTTCGCAAAGTTCACAAAGGTTCATTCCGATGTCCGTTTGGCGATTGCGGGAAATGTGGATACGGAAGTTAAAGACTTCATAAAACGTAATTTGCCAGAGGAAAATGTTGAGTTTTTGGGTTACATTGAAAATGAGAAAGTTCACACAATTGTAAACAGGGCGCATGTTCTATGGCTTTTAATTTCCCGTGCACCTGGTTTTGAGCTGGTGATGCCGGCAAAAACCATATCTTATCTCGGGTTTTCAAGGCCCATTTTAGCAACGGTCCCGGAGGGCTGGACGGCGGAATTCTTAAGGAAGCTGGGGGTTAGAGTTGTTGATAACGATGATGTTGAGGGGATATTAAGAGCACTGGAAGACCTCTATGAGGATTATAAAAACCGAAATTTCAGGCTCTTAAAAAAGGAACTGGTTCAAGATTTTGATTATTCTAAAATTGCCCTTAAATACGAGTCTTTTTTGAAAACCGCTTTATAGTGCTTAAAATTTGTTTATGAGGTTCCTTGTTGCTGGTGGTTGTGGTTTTATAGGATCAAATCTTGTTAAAAGGTTACTTGACGATGGACACGAGGTATATGTGGTTGATGACCTTTCTAAGGGAAGTCTTGAAAAATTGGATGAGTATGTAAACCACAAAAGTTTAAGGTTCTTCAAGCTCGACGTTACTGGCAAAGAAATTTTTGATATACCGGCAAAGTTTGACATAGTTGTAGACCTTGTGGCCTATAAGATTCCGCGTTATTCCAGCGGACTTAGAACTTTAACGGTCAATACCCGAGGTGCTGAAAACCTTCTGAAAATAGCCGCAAGGGATTCGGCAAAGTTTGTTATGGCTTCAACTTCAGATGTTTATGGAAAATCACTCGATTTCCCTTACAAGGAAGATGGCGATTTGGTACTCGGTCCATCAACGTCGAGAAGGTGGGCTTATGCTGTTTCAAAAATTTTCAATGAACATTTAGCTATTGCTTATCACGATGAGTATGGCATAAGATATGTTATCTTGAGGTTTTTTGGGGTTTATGGTCCCCATCAACACTTAGACTGGTGGGGTGGACCTGTGGGTGTCTTCTTGAAGAATATCCACGAAGGTCTTCCCATTTCAATCCATGGAGATGGATTGCAAAAAAGGAGTTTTATGTATATTGACGACGCCGTGGAATGTATCGTAAGAGCTGTTAATTATCCACAAGCAGAGAACGAAATAATAAATGTTGGAAGTTCTGAAGAAATAAGCATTCTTGACCTTGCAAAACTAATTCATCGCATGGCTTACCCCGAGAAAGAGCTTAAGCTTGAGTTTATCCCGTACGAGAGTTTTACCCAGAACTATGAAGACCCACGAAGAAGGCTTGGAGATTTCTCGAAAATGAAAAAGATTCTCAATTTTGAACCCAGGTTTCCATTGGAAGAAGGACTTTTAAGGTTTATAGATTGGTTTAAAAAAAGGCAGAAACAAAAGTTATAGGTTCACCTACCTTAATCTACTCGTTTATTTTTGACATTTTTAGCTACACAGAACTTACCCGCGAAAATTTTCCGGATTTTCAAAGCTTTTTAAGAAATTGATCGCCTATTAAGGCTTCTTTATCATTTTTCATTAAAAGGCCCATAATCAGGCCCACTTTCCTATTCTTTAACAGGGATGGGAAAAGAATGAAGGAGGGGGAAAGAAATAGAAAGATTAAATTGGCTTTAAGGCAATGTGCGGTATCCCTTTAAGGAAGTGGACTGGATATTAATCATTAATCCCTTAACCTTTACTGTCATCGGTTTGGAGGAAAGTCAGTTTGAAGATTAAGAAAAGACAATTTTAAAACTCTTTATTCAGTCGTCTTGTCTATATGCTCGCAAAATAGCCTTTTCTTTGTCATCAGTGAAAGAAGGGTCGGAGAGTGCAAGGTACTAAGATTTTTTCAAGTAACTTGCGAAGGGAATTACCACAGAAAAGTTGTCTATAAAGCCCTAAAATTCATAAAAGTTTATTTGATTTAGAAGGGTTCGGATAATATAATTTTGCAATGAAAGTAGTGATTCTTGAAGTAGTTAACCTTAAAAAGGTTTTCCAAAGCGAAGGCACAAAAAATATTAGCTAACAATAATATTTCTTTCAAGGTCTACGAAGGAGAAATTTTAGGTATATTGGGACCTAATGGTGCAGGAAAAAACTACTTTGATTAAGCAGATTGCAACTCTTTTGATTCCTGATTCGGGTGATATTTTGTACAGGGGGACATCCATTGTTAAACATCCCGAGGTAATAAGAGGTCGTTTCTCATTCCTGCAGGAGGGAATGAGAAATGTATACCCTTATTTAACAGCTGAGGCTAACTTGCTCTATTTTGCCTATTTAAACCGCATCCCTGCAAGAGTTGCAAAAAGTAAAAGCGAAGAATTGTTGAAAAGTATGGGCTTATACGATGTAAAAGATAACTATGTTTACACTTTCTCATCGGGGATGAATAAGAAACTTGCAATTGCTACTTGCCTTATAAATGACCCGGAAATAGTATTTCTCGATGAGCCATTTTCGGGACTGGATTTGATTGCCTCCATAGAACTTATGGATTTTTTGAGGTCCTTAGTTATCGAAAGTGGAAAGACATTCCTCATTGCAGATCATAGACTGGATTTTATCGAAAAAGTTGCGAATAGGGTTTTGTGGATTAAAGATGGGAGTGTGGTTATGGAAGGAAGCACAGTTGAGATGAAAACTATTCGGAAGGGAAAAGAGTTCATTATTTACTTACAAAATTCCCTTGAAGCACAAAATGCCCTAAAAGAAAAGGGTGTGGAGTTCCAAGTTCTGTCGGATGAGGTATTGAAGGTTGAAGTCCCGCTAAGTTCCAAAGATTACTTATCTTTTATTATTTCTAACTTTGAGGTGTTGAATATAGAGAAAAAAGAACTGGATTTTGAGGCAATTTTTAAGGAGTTTTATTTCCGTACTAAAAACAATTGAGGCTGAAGCGCTTAAGTTCTACTACGATGTAAGGCGATATTTGTTCAATTACTTAGTTGGGATTGTTTCTACTACTATCTTTCTAAGCGGTATCTATTACGGACTCAGGTTACTGTATGCTCGCGCGGGAGAAGAGACCGCTTTTGTAGGATTACTTTTATGGATCTTTTCTTCCTCTGCAATATCAGGCCTTGCGGATATTTTAGCGGAGGAACGATATCTCGGGACATTGGAAAGGATTTCCGTCACAAAATCTTCTTTTATTTCTATAGTTGTTTCAAGGCTGATAGTTAATTTTCTGTTTGGACTATTACAGTTTGTTATTATCGGTAGTATCCTTTACCTCTTGTTTCGGCCTAATTTAGCGCCTTTGTTCCTTTCGTCAAAAGTCTTCTTTATGCAATTTATTGTCTCGATTTTTCTGCTTCTCTCACTTTATGGCTTTGGTTTCTTTATTGGCTCATTGAGTTTAATTTTTAAACGTGTAGTTGCATTTAGCTCTGTTCTGGAATATCTTATTTTATTTTTCTCAGGGATTGTAATACCATGGGAGAAAATACCGTTTTTATTGCGAGTTTTTTCTAATTTTCTACCTATGACATGGGGAATAAGAACGCTCATTTTGATAAAAATGGGAGAGCCTTTCTTGTTTAGTTTTCTTAATTGTGTTTTGTACACTTTTGTTATTTTAATAGCTGGCATTTCAATGTTTCACTACGCGATGATCCTTGTCAAAAAGAGAGGAGATTATGCGTTTTTTTTAAAATTATATGCATTTTTCTGGTCACTCTGCACTAATGTTTTTAAAAGTCCATGTGTGAAATAATTTTCGCAAACTCATTAAATTTTGGAAAGTTTTGTTTGTTTCCATAGAGATATTTATCTTTTTTGTGTTGCAAAGGAGGTGAGTGATGAACCATATCAGCTTAGCAGATTGGCTGGAGGTAATCACAATTGGGGTCCCAATGTCTAATGCCACCTCGACGGTAGCTGAAAGGTGCTGCGAGAGAAGTCAGCGGTGCCCGAACGATTAAACTTCTGGGGGCGTCGCCTCCGGCGACGCCCCCTAAAACAAAGGAGTAACTCATATGGAGACGTTGTATAAGGCTTCAAAATACAACATATACAGAAATAATTACGTTTACAACTTGAGGCAAAGGAGTCTTTTAAGGGTCAATGATTCTCTTTTAGAAGCTCTACAAAATAACAATTTTGAAAATATTCCATCACAAGTAATGAAGTTGCTTATTACCGCAGGAATTGTAGTTGAGGGAATTGATGAATTGAAGCTTCTTGAATTCTGGCTTTCCCTTAAGAGTATTAATACCAATTCCTTAAGTGTTGCATATATTCCCAACTACAGCTGTAACTTCAGATGTACGTACTGTTACGCCCAATCAGTGCGTGATAGAAAGAGGGAGGAAGGTGAGAATGTTAATATGGATTTGTTAAAATGGATTGAAAATCTTTTTATTCTTGTCGAACCTCGGGTTTTTGAAATTACCTTTCATGGGGGTGAACCTTTGCTTTCAAAACAGGAAATTTTGCTTCTGTGCAAAAGCATCATTGAGCTTTGTCGAAGCCATGATGTGAGGTTGAAGGACATTTCCTTTGTTACAAATGGAAGCTTGCTGGATAGGGATTTTGTTAAAGAAATTTTACGTCTTGAAGTTCCTTGCAGAGCCTTGGTGACTCTTGATGGTACTGAGGATGTACACAATGAACGCAGGTTTGATATTGAAGGTAAAGGGACTTTTTCGATAGTAGTTGATAATATATTGCAGGCCATAGGCCTTGGAATGTCAGTTACGGTGGGATTTAACTACGACAGACAAAACTACACTAATATTCCTTATTTTTTAGATTTTCTTGTTGATAAAGGTTTTGATAAGAAGCCCAATTTTCAGCTGATATTTGGGGCAGTGAGAAAGGGATTGAATCAGGAGGATGTAGAGCATTTCAAAAAATTCGAAATGGGGCAGGAGGAATCAGCGAAAGTTTTGATGTGGGCTTATGGAGAAGCAATAAAAAGGGGGATAAAGATTGTTGAGCCACTCGGTGCAGGGTTGTGTACTTTCAAGAAGCCCTGGAGTTTTATTGTCGATTACAGAGGCAATGTTTTCAAATGTGTGACGATGGCAGGGCATGAGAAGTCCAAAGTGGGCTCAATCTACGATCCTCTTGAAGTACTGGTCCAAAGGTCTTTGGATTATCTTATACCGTTCCATTGGGAAAAGTACGCCCATTGTAAAGAATGTGTTTATCTGCCGATTTGCCTCGGAGGTTGCTTCGAACAGGCTTTAATAAAGAAAAAGAAATTTGATTGTAGAAAGCGATACTTTGAGAGCCTTTTTCCATACCTCATTGACCTCACAGTAAGGCTCTATGGAGAGCATCCAGAGCTGATTGAGAGTCAGAAACTTGAGCATATTTTTGGAATTGGGCAAATTCAAAATGAACGAGGGCGGGATAGGCTTTAAAATTTGGACTTTCTTATGCCGTTATGAGTAATGCAATTGTTGTAAAGAACCTTAGAAAAGTATACAAAAGACACCTGAGGGAGCCGGGCCTTAGTGGCATATTGCGAAGCATTTTTGCACGTGAATATGTAGAAGTTGAAGCGCTAAGGGGTGTGTCTTTTGAAATATCATCGGGCGAGTTTGTTGGATATATAGGACCAAACGGTGCTGGTAAAACCACGACGATGAAGATTCTGTCGGGTATTTTGTATCCTACTGGTGGGGAGGTAGAAGTTCTGGGGTACTTTCCACCTGAAAGAAAGCGCGATTTCCTAAAAAGAATTTCTTTTATTATGGGTCAGAAGACTCAGCTCTGGTGGGACCTTCCTGCAATGGATTCCTTTATTTTACTTAAAAAGATCTATGAAATACCCGATGAAGAGTTCCGTAAGGAGGTAGACCATTTGGCTGAGTTGCTGAATGTGGTGGAACTTTTGAATGTTCCCCTTCGCAAGCTTTCCCTCGGGGAGAGAATGAAGATGGAGCTTATTGCGGGATTGTTGCATAATCCTGAAGTGATATTCTTAGATGAACCTACCATTGGCCTTGATTTTATGTCTCAGGAGAAGATTCACGAGTTTTTGAAGGTTTACAATGAAGAGAAAGGGAAGACTATTATTTTGACCAGTCATTATGTGCGAGATATTGAAAAGCTTTGCAAACGCATAATTTTTATTCACAAGGGGCAGATTTATTTTGATGGTAACAAAGATACTTTTATCGAGAGATTCACAAAGAATCGATTGGTAGTAGTCAATTTTAAAGATAGGATACCTGAATCGGTGCATAGATTTGGGAAGGTGTTGAATATAGAGGATAAGGAGGTCCGAATTGAGGTTTCAAAGGACCAATTACAGAGCGTTCTTCAGGGAATAATAAAAAGTGCAGAGGTAGAGGGAATTTTTGTCGAGGAGTTGTCTTTGGAAGATGCTTTGAAAGAAGTTTTTGAAGGTATCCAGAATGAAAAAGCTCAATAAGTATTGCCAGGTCGTTATAAATACAATTGCGGAAAGTTCTGAGTTTCGATTTAATCACCTGTTAAGTTTTCTTGTTATAGCACTTCCCCTAATTTTTATGGTGCTGTTGTGGAGAAAAGTACTTGGTGAAAACGGGCAAATCGGGGCTTTTGACCTTAAAAGTATCATAACCTACTACTTTCTTGTTGTTCTTTTTCAGGACATATCCTACCCTGGACCTTTTTGGGAGATCATCGATCACATAAGGGATGGTGGACTCAATGTCTTTCTCAGTAAGCCCATCAGCTATCCTGGATACATTTTGGCACTAAAACTGGGCATTAACATTCCTTACCTGTTTCAGTCAGCTCTGATTCTTGTTGCGTTGGGAATGGTTGCAGGTTTCAGCAGATACCTGATTTTACCTATAGACCTGTTTCATTTTCTGTTCTCCTTACTTTCTTTCTTATTAGCTGTTCTTTGCGGATTTTCCCTGTCCTTTATTTTCAGCGCCTTGACCTTTTGGTTAGAAGAGGGAAGAGGAGTTGAAGTTTTTCTTGAGTTCTTGATAAGCCTTACAAGTGGCCTGGTTTTGCCAGTTTCCCTTTATCCAAAAGTACTGAAAACATTTTGTAATATATTACCCTTTAGGTATGTTCTAAATTTTCCCATTGAACTATATCTGGGGGTCGTGAAAGGCAGGGAATTAATAACGGGTCTTACCATCCAAATATTGTGGGTTTTGCTTGCATTTTTAGTTCTCAGGTTTATCTGGAAATCGGGGTTAAAGAAGTATGAAGCAGTTGGTGCTTAAAGTAAAGTATTATGTTTCGTTATGGAAAGAGTTTTTATCCATGCAGATCAAAAGAGAAATTTCTTTCAGGAGTAGCTTTTTGCTCGAAGTAGTTTCATATATTTTCTGGTTTGTGTTCAATATTTTCTTTTTCAGCGTGATTTTCTCTCATAGGAAATCTATTGGCGGATGGGGACCTTATGATGTTCTTACTCTGGTTTCCATCAATCAATTGATAGTGGCACTTTATGATAGTTTTTTAGGGCCTAATTTAAGAAGGTTTCAAACTTATATTGAACGTGGTGATTTTGACACTTTTCTCATAAAGCCCATTGATCTTCAGTTTTTTGTATCTACAAGGTTTGTGGAACTTAAACCTCTTTTTTCTATGCCGGTGGCTATTATAACTCTAATATTCGCCCTTTCAATGCGAGGAATCCCGCCCGGGGCTTTTGAAATCCTGATGTTCTTTTTGTCTTTCCTTATAGGTCTTGTGATACGCTATGGTCTGGGATTTTTGGTGATGTCGCTTTCCTTTTACTTCGTAAGGATATCAGCCCTTCATTCTCTTCAGAGGGAGTTGCTTTCCTTTGCTGGTTATCCGATTTCCATATACGAAAAGTTTGCAAAAGTTTTTTTTACTTTTATTTTACCTGTAGCTCTTATTGCCAACCTCCCTGCACAGGCCCTTTTGAAATATCGTATTAGTTGCGGAATATTTCTTTACAGCTGTTTCTTTGCTGTTTTTATTCTTATTTTTTCGAGAAAATTTTTTAACCAGGCCATAAGGAGGTACGAAAGTGCCAGTAGCTAAATTTCTTATGTACCTTATTACCTTTCAGATGGTAAGAAAATTGCCCTACGAAAAGCAGTTTACCTTTTATCCGTTTCGTGGTTTAAGGCCAAATTATGAGGCTAATATAGAAGTTTCGGTTTCCGAAGATTCTTTTTCTGTAGAATTTCAAACACTGTCCTATACTGTTATCCGGAAGAGCTTAACAAGAGATGGTTTTAACCCTAATGGTGAGACTTGTTTTTACCTTCTCGTAAAAACCCGTTCGAATTCATCCACGGGCTATGTTTTTGCGGTTAATGCCAACAATATCCAGCTTGATGGACTAATTCACAGTTATGATAACATCATTACCTCTTGGGATGAGGTGTGGAGCTCTAAGGTTGATGTGAATGAGGGTAGTTGGAGTTGCAGGATTAATATACCGTTAAAGGTGTTCAGAGAAAAATTTGATTCTCTTTATATTTACTTTTCCTGGACGGTTTTCACGCCCAACGGGGTAGAGATTGTGAGCTCTTATTCCCTTCCTGAAGGTTATAGCCGATTTGACTTAAGGTTTGCTGATTTTTCTGTTCCTGCCCCGAAGAAAGGGTCCGATAGGCTCCTTTCCTTTACTCCATATTTTGCAGTAATCCGAGAAAACTCAATGACCACAAAAGTAGGAGCAGAATTGAAATTGTTAAAGGGAGACGTGATTCTCCAATCAACAATAAATCCAGAGAGGTATTCCATTGAAGCAGATATTGACCAATTTAATTTGAAAAGGAGACGGAGTTTAAGGCTTGAGGAGAAGAGGCCCTTCTTCACGGAAGGGCTTGACCTATGGAAAATGCCCTTTGAGGCCTTTTATACTAGGAGCATTGGTGACTTTATAGGAGGATTTAAACTTGGTTTAAATAAAAATATTCTCAGATTTCAGGGCCTTGTACTTTACGAAGATACGTTACTCACGAATTATAACAATTCCCATCTCTTGACTGCTTCGGTTGTTAGTTTCAGACCTTCGAAGGCTTTTGAAAATAGGCTGTTTTTTGTAACTAAGGGGGACACCATTGGGGCAGGCATCAATACCAATTTCTTTTTACCTTATGGGTTTAAAGCAAAGGCACAATTCACAAAATCCCGAGGCAGTGACTTATATATAGAGCTTAAAAGGTTTTCTAAGACCGGTTTTTGGATTTCAGCAGGGGCTGAGAGGCTTGACGCAGATTTTGCTCTTCCGACCGCTTGCATATCATACTTCGAAAATACTATTTCCTACTGGATTTTTTCTGGGGTTACAAAGACCTTTGAGAGGAAGTATTTAACTGAAACCAGCTTCTCCTTTGGTTACACCTATTCTAACTTTCTGAATGGTGTTCCTTTTGAAAGGTTTGGGAACCTTTATGCCACTGTTTATCCCGTTAATTCTGTGGAGTTTACCTTTGGGATTGAGCCAATGAGAACGATGTATGAGGGGGAGTATTACAATAACATCAATTATGTCTTATCCACGGCCTTTGGGGTGTCAAAACCTTCGACAGTTTACCTTGAGTACATTTGGGGTGAAAACTATGGAAATAAACTGAGTTTTGTAAACCTTTGCGGGAATTTTTCCATAGGGGGAAAGCTTTATTGCGAAGGTGGCGCTGGGTTTGTTAGAGAAGGCGACTCTGATGACCAGAGAATCTATTTAAAAGGGGCATATTCCCCGATTAAGAGACTCTATCTGCGCTTCTTTGCCCAGAGAAGTTCTCTAAGTGATAAAACAGATTTCAATTTAATGTTCCAGTATGAATTTTTTGCAGGAAGTAACATTTTTGTGGTTGTAAATAGGACAGTAAAAGGGGAAGAGGTTTCTTCTCCTCTAATGCTTAAAGTAGCCTACGAAGTGAGATTTTAAAAGCTTTTTAAAGTGAGCGGCAGCTGTTTTGGAGGGTTTACAACTTTAAAATCGTAAAAAGGGGTTTTTAGTTTTTACTATAGACATTTTTGCACTCGCCATATGGCCGGGATGAACAATTAAATCGTCATCGAGTTTTACTAATTTTTTCAGGGAATTTTTCATCCTTTCGGGCTCACTTTCTGGGAAGTCTGTACGTCCTATGCTATCTACAAAAAGAGTGTCCCCGGAAAAGAGGAAGTTATTTGTCAAGATGCAGATGGAACCCATAGTATGCCCAGGAGTCTCTATTATCCTCAGGGTAAATGGTCCGATAGAGAGAGATTGTTCGTTTTCTATTGCGACGGCATTTCCCTTAAACTCAAAGGAAATACCAAAGAAAGCGGAGTGGTTTTTGATAGGGTCAAAAAGCATCGGGTGGTCGAGTTTGTGGATATAGACCGGTATGTTGTAATTTTGAGAGTAGTGGCTTGCTCCCATTATGTGGTCAAAGTGGCCATGAGTAAGAAAGATAGCAAGGGGATTGATTTTTTCATTTTTAATGAATCGACTTACCTTTGGGTCTTCCGACGCCGGATCGATTATAATAGCATCTCTTGATGGGATTTCATATAAGATATAACAATTGGTACTTAAGGGGCCGATGACGAATTTTTTAACTTCTATTTTCATTGCGAGAACCCAGTTTAGAAATTATAATTTAAAACATGCTTACGTTCCAGGATTTGATTTTAAAGCTTTCTCATTACTACGCAGACCTTGGTTGCGTGATCGGTCAGCCTTACAATTCTGAAGTGGGTGCAGGCACCTTTAATCCTTTGACCTTTTTAAGGTCTCTCGGTAAGAAACCTTGGAAAGTTGCCTACGTTGAGGTAACGAGGCGTCCAAAGGATGGAAGATACGCTGAGAACCCCAATAGAGTTCAGCAGTATCATCAGTTTCAGGTTATTTTGAAGCCTGCGCCGGAAAACCCTCAAGAGATTTATTTGAATTCTTTGAAATATATAGGAATTGATATCGAAAAACACGATGTAAGGTTTGTGGAAGACGACTGGGAGTCACCTACCCTTGGTGCGTGGGGCCTCGGTTGGGAGGTTTGGCTTGATGGCCTCGAAATAACTCAGTTTACGTATTTCCAGCAAGTTGGAGGAATAGACCTTGAAGTCATCCCCGTTGAGCTTACTTATGGATTGGAGAGGATTGCAATGTATATTCAAAAGGTAGATTCAATTTTCGACCTTGTATGGGCGCCAGGGGTAACTTGGGGTGACATATATAAAAGGTTTGAGTACGAATTTTCCGTTTACAATTACGAAAAGAGCGACACTATGTTACTTATGGAGCTTTTCAAAAAATTTGAAAGGGATGCGGAGCAACTTCTCAAGGAAGGACTTCTTTATCCGGGATACGATTTGGTGATAAAACTTTCTCACATCTTTAATCTTCTTGATGCCAGAGGCGCGATTTCGCCATCGGAAAGGCAGTCCTATATTTTGAGAATCAGGAATCTCGCCAGGCTTGCAGCTAAAGTATACCTGGAGGCGGAAAATGAGTGAATTTTTGTTTGAAATAGGAGTTGAAGAGATACCTGCTTTTGATGTTTACGATATCGCGAATCAGCTAAAGAAAATTTTTGAAAGCTTCTTGAAAGAAAACCGGATAAATTATGGAGAGTTAAAAGTATTTTACACCCCCCGCAGGTTTGCAATTTTTATTAAAGGTTTAAGTGATTTCCAGGAAACATGGGAAACGGAAATTACTGGGCCTCCTGCCAGGGTTTGCTTTGATAGTGAAGGAAAACCTACTAAAGCTCTATTAGGATTTCTTGAGAGTAGAAATCTCAAGGTGGAAGACATTTATGTAGAGGAAACCCCAAAAGGAAAATACGTAAAAGCAAGGGTAAAGGAAGGCGGTAAAGCGGTTAAAGATTTAATAGCTCAATTCCTTCCTGATATTCTGAGTAAGGTAAAAGTAAGGAAGTCGATGCGGTGGAATGGAAGCATTAGATTTTTACGGCCTGTAAGATGGATTCTTTGTCTTTACGGAAACGAAATAATGGATGTTGAAATCGCGGGCATCAAAGCATCGAGAAAAACTTATGGAAACAGGGTTAAGGGGAATCTTCCCCTTGAAGTTAAATGCCCTTCAGATTATTTAGAAGTTTTGCGAGAGAATTACGTTTATGCTGATCCCGAAGAGAGAAGGAGTATCATCCTAGAAAAAATAGAAAGGGTTTGCTCAGAAAAGGGACTTAAATGGCAAGAGGACTTGGAACTTCTCGATGAAGTTTTAAATCTGGTAGAGTATCCAGGGGTGATTATCGGGAGTTTTCCTGAGAGGTATTTGGATTTACCAGAGCCTGTTATAATCACGGCTATGAAACAGCATCAGCGGTACTTTGCTGTGAGAAAAGCGGATGGGAAACTGGCGAATTATTTCATAACTGCTATTAATAATACGGAAGATTGCGAAGCAGAGATAAGGCCTAATCATGAAAAAGTTCTTAAAGCGAGGCTAGAAGATGCTGAATTTTATATGCATGAGGACTTAAAAGTTCCCCTTGAAGATAGAATCGAAGAATTAAAAAAGGTGGTATTCCTTGAAGGGGTAGGGACAGTTTACGATAAAGTATTAAGGATAGAGAAGCTTTGCGAGTTTCTTGTTCCTTATTTTGATGATGTGGACAAAGAGTTGCTTTTCGGGGCTGTTAAGTTGTGTAAAGTTGATCTCACGACCCTAATGATTAAAGATGGGAAAGAGTTTACTAAGCTCGGTGGCATTATTGGAATGGAATACGCTTTAAGACAAGGAAAGGATGAAAAGCTTTCTCGCATTATCTTTGACCATATACTGCCGAGATTTCCTGGTGACGAGTTGCCCCAGACTATTGAGGGAGCTATTATCAGCGTTGCAGATAAGGTAGATACTTTAATGGCTTTTTTAAAGGTTGGAGCCGAGATTTCCGCTTCTCAAGACCCTTATGGGTTGAGAAGAACATTATACTCGATTTTTGAACTTGTGAAGGAGAAGAAACTAAGATTCAACTTTATTCAGCTTCTCGAAAAAGCCGCTCTTGAACTTGGTGTTTCTAAAGAGAAACTTCGGGAGTTTCTGAACTGGGCATGGACAAGGCTCGAGAGTTATCTCGAGGAAAAAGAAGGAATTCGGTATGATATTGTAGATTGTGTGGTCTATGCCAACAAGGGTGATATCTGGGACGTAATTCAGAGAGCAAGGGTTTTGAACAACTATTATATTGAGAACAAGAAGGAGTTTGAGGAGGTTGTTATCGGCCAGAAAAGGGCAAACAATATCTTATCAGGGGTTGAAAATCTGCCTCCGGCTGATGAGTCCTTATTTGAAAAGGACGAGGAAAGAAATCTTCACAAAGTTTTGAGAGAAAGTGAGCCCTTAGTTAAGAAAGCCTTGGAAGAGGAGAGGTATGAAGAGGCTTTAAGGGTGCTGAGAAACTTAAAGCCTTACATTGATGTTTTCTTCGATAAAGTCTTTGTAATGGTAGATGACGAGAAGATCAGGAACAACCGCCTCGCCCTCCTGCAGGAGTTGAGGGAGTGTTTTAGGTATTACGGAGATTTTTCTAAAATTGTAGTTTCTTCAAATTAATTTAAACTCTTGTCCTTTACTCTATGTGTCCCTTATAATAAATTGTGATGAAACCCGTGTTGAGAAGGGAGTTAACGGTATTTGGATTGTTTGCCATTGCTACAGGTGCAATGATTAGCTCAGGAATTTTTGTACTTCCAGGGATTGCATATAGCTTATATGGTCCTTATGTATTTTTATCCTATGCATTGGCAGGTATGCTCGCCTTCATTGGACTTTTGAACTTTCTTGAACTTGCTACTGCAATGCCAAGGGCTGGGGCCGATTATTTTTATACTTCAAGAAGTTTGGGCCCTTTTATCGGAACCATATCGGGAATTTTTGCGTGGTCTGGGATTACGTTAAAGTCCGCATTTGCTATTTTCGGACTTTCAGTTGTTTTATCTGATGTTTTCAGTATTAATTTTTACTTTTTAGTCCTCGCCCTTACTTTTATCTTTGTAGCATTAAATATTCTCGGCGTAAAAGAGGCAACGATTGTTCAGGTGGTTCTTGTTACGTTGTTAATTTCTGCGATGGTTTTGCATATGGTCTTTGGCATATATCGGATTAATATTGTCCACTTCAAAAATTCTACAAATTTCTCCTTAATCAATTTGTTGAGTGGGACGGCCTTTGTTTTTGTTACTTATGGTGGCCTTATTAAGTCAGTTTCCCTTTCGGAGGAAGTGAAGAACCCTATCAAAGATATTCCGATAGGTTTAATATCCTCGATCCTTTTTCTAACAGTTTTGAGCACTCTATATACGTTTGTTATCATCGGTACCGTTCCACCAAAACAACTCGGATCTACATTGACACCAGCTGCTGATTCTGCTACGATTGTCCTTGGAGAGTTAGGGTATTTTATCGTAACACTGGCATCTATCCTGGCCTTTGCTACTACCGGAAATGCTGGTATAATGTCTGCTTCCAGGTATCTTTTTGCTCTAAGCAGGGACCATCTTCTGCCACCTATTTTTTCCGTAACCATCAAAAAGCAAGCAACTCCAGTCTTTTCAATAGTTTTTACTGGAATAGTGATAGTGATGTCCATAGTTACTTTGAAGCTTGAGTATCTCGTTAAGTTTGCATCTGCTACTATCCTTATAACCTATGTGTTGGGGAGTGTTGGAGTTATAATTTTTAGAGAGAGCAAAATCAGGAACTATGCACCAAAGTTTAAAGTACCTTTATATCCTTATCTTCCTGTTTTTACGGTAGTTGTTTTTACCTTTCTATTTTTAAAAGCGGGCATAAATGCCATTGAAGTAATTTTAATTATGTCAATTATATCGATTCTTGTGTACAGATTTTATGGGAAGTCAAGGGCTGCTAAGGATTTCGCTCTCCTTTACGTTATGAAGAGGATTTTAAGCGAGCGGGATGCGGAAGGTCTTTTGGAAACAGAGCTTGAGGAGATTGTGATTCATAGAGAGGAAATTCCCAAGGATAAATTCCAGGACGTGATAAGAAATGCGTTGATCCTTGACATAGATAGAGAGGTGGAATTTTCAGAACTGACAGACATTGTTGTTGAGAAAATCCCCTTTGATAGGGAGGAGTGTAAAAGGATTTTGATAAGCTCAGGTAAAGTGGAAAATTTCATAATCAATGATTATTTTGCCCTTCCCCATGGGATAGTCGGAGGCGAAAAAAGGTTCTTTATTGGGATAGTTAGGAGCAAGAATGGTGTTGTTTTTCAAGGAGCTGGGAGAAAGGTAGTTTGTGTAATTTATATATTTTCTACTCCAGATATGAGGGAGTTTTATTTGAAGGTGCTCGCTTCAATTGCTGAACTTGTGAGGGCCAAAAACTTCTGGGACAAATGGCAAAAAGCACAGAACGTAGATGAGATAAGAAAACTGTTAATGAAGGAAATATAAAACTCTAATATATAATAACTATAAATGTTTTTAAGTTTTTAAACTTCCTTACTCTATCGTTTCTCCAAGTTTTTCAAGGAGCTTTTTAAGGATTTCTTTTTCTTTTCTGAGCTCCTCTTTAAAAACGCTATCGTCGGCTTTTCTAATTTCTGCTCGGAGCTCCAGGATTCTTTCTTTTAGAAGGTTTTTTAGAACTTCAAGTTCATCAGGTGTGAGTTCAAGGTTCATATTGTTCCTCCCGTTGTTGTTTTTAATTTTAATCTAAAATTTGAGGATATTCACAAAACTTATGGCTCTATAGCTCTAAGAGTTTTTTAAGATTTTTTTAATCAGGCTTAACATTTTGTAATTCACTATGTAGTCTATTTTTTTCATAGCTCTCAAAAGTGGGTCTTTCATTTTATGCCAAGCAGGTCCATCGGTTATCCAGAGGAAAATAACGTTTTTTTCCTTTGCGGCTTTCTGTAATTCAATATAACTTTCCGCTATTGAGATTGGTTTACTTCCGCCTACATTGTAAAAATTGCACTCTACAATTAATATCGGTGTGTTTCCTTTGTATACTACAAAATCGTGGGTTTTACCCTTTTGATTTCCACTAAAGGGCTTATATAAGGAAAAATTTTGGTCGTTATTTACTACCATAAAATAGGGGTTTATAAGTCTTTTGATCTTTTCTTGGCACATCTTTTCGAAAATTTTACCGCTTCTATTTTTCCTGGTGTTTGAATCTAAACCCACTTCAATTCCTAATAAGTAGTCATATA
>CAZZKY010000114.1:0-2601 GCA_964654765.1 uncultured bacterium
TGTCAAAGTAACGAGCTTGT
The DNA here is from genome assembly GCA_964654765.1 of uncultured bacterium. Taxonomy (GTDB): domain Bacteria; phylum Hydrothermota; class Hydrothermia; order UBA1063; family UBA1063; genus UBA1063. The sequence goes on from CAZZKY010000114.1 coordinate 21, forward strand.
TACCAAAGGATTATTTAATGGTGCACGTGTGGAAGTTTCGAAAAAACTTAGGGGTAAGTATGAATGAAAATACAGACGCGAGGCAGTTCGATGTAATTGGAGTAAGGCGTAATGATTACAAAATGATTTATGCGCGTTTGTTGTCTCTGGATGTACGGAGAAGATGTGGTGCGGAATGGGAGGTTTTACAGAAATTAGTAAAGTTACTACAGTGCAAACAGGTTTCTTGCAAACTGGCACAATTGTTATATTCAAAGTTAAATGATAAAAAAGGTGGATTGGTTTGTAAAGGCAAAATTACAATTTTACGGGAAATGGAAATTTTGAAGCATTTTATGTAAGATTTTAAAAATAATTGAAAATTTAAAAAAGGAGGGGTGGTAATGTCAGAAAAAAGGCATCACATAAATTGGTGGGGAAACGAGGAGCCGATAGATTTGGACCCTAAGTGCCTATATCAAGATCCAGCCAATAGAATATTAAACATGAGTGGAGGGATACCTTACATTATGTCATATATGGGTAAAACAATTCATTACGTGTGGTTAGCACCCTGGTTATATAAGTTAAGCTCTCGACTTGCCCATGTGGGGAAATTAAGTCAATTGGGAAACGGTACTTTTGAGATAAATATAGAAGGGGATTTTAGCGAAGAGGATGCCAGTTTGTGCGTTAGCAAATTAAAGAAGTTGAGTTCAATTCTCCCCGAAAATCCGAGAGTGCGATATGAATTTGGTAGTTTTCTTCATTTTGAGAGCAAGTTTCCTGAGCTGGCAGAAGAGGAATATCGAAAGGTTTTGGAAGCAAACCCGAAGAATTTGAGGGCACGCTTCCGGCTCGGAATTCTGCTTAAGAATATGTTGCGTTTTGAAGAGGCTTTAAATGAATTTAACGAGATTTTGAGAATAGATCCGAATTTTGAAGGGGCTAAGTACTACTCTCAGATTATTTCTGAATTTATAAATAATGGTGGTAAAGAATTGTTAGTTGCAGCAATGAAAGGCTCAGGTAGTATGGATAATTATAAAGATTTGGCGTATGTGATGCGTTTTCTCCATATGTATTATCTTTCTACCTTGTTTTCTTATAAATGGGAAGAATTGAGGCAAGAAAATAAGGGTTCAAAGGCATCTAACGGCAATGGTGGAGAGTCTGAATTGATTAAAAAGTTAAGTAATCTCTTTAAGGTCCCTGAGTTTAAAGAAGAGCGTAGCGGATTTAACTACCTTTTGGGAGAAATGTATTTAGAGAGACTTCTGGGCGACAAGGCTTGTGCATGCTTCGAATCTATAAGTAAAAATGAATTAGATTATTTAGAAGTTCTAAAGAAAATTGGAGCATTATATATGAATTCAAGTAGTGAGTACAGAGCGAGAGAAATATTTGAAAGGATTCTGGAGTTGAAAAACGACGAAGAGTTTGCTAAGAGGGGGTTAAAAATCATAAGTGCAGTTGAAGAGACCGAGATGCACGCAGAACAAATTAGAAAAAAGTTCCTAAATGGATATGCAAGTTTGGAAGAGAAGGAACTTTGGGAAACTTTGCGAAATTCACCCCATATTGCTTTTGGAGAAACAGAGGATTGTAAGTCTGTTGAACAGGCTAATCAGAGTAATGAGCATGAATTAGAAAAATATTTGGAAAATATGAAGACTGAATTAAGGAGCGCTGAAGATTATTGCGAGTTAGGAGAAATGTATCTCAAATTTGGGAAAAATGGAAAAGCGATTTATGCCTTTAGGCAAGCAATTGAACTAAAGCCTGATTCGACAAGAGCGTATTTTGGATTAGCGAGGGCAGCTTTTAAAGGGAATTTATCTGGTGGCAAGGATGCAATGTTTAAATTGTTGGAACTCGATTCCAAGAATGTGAGAAAATATTTGGAATTACTTTCTCGCGAGCGCATATATCCCGGTGATGATGTAATGTTAAAGGTCTTCGAAATTGATCCCGAACATGTTCGTGATTACGTAATAATGTTTTCTTTCGATGGGTATTTTGTTGGTGGTGAAGAAGCTATGATGAGGGCAATGGAGTTGGATAGGTCGTATATTATGGAGTATTTGAAAATGTTTGCTGAGCATAAACATTATCCTGGTGACAGGATTTTAAGAAAAGCTATAGAACTTAATCCTTTTCAAGAGATTAACTTCATAAAGCTTTTTGTTGAAAATAGTAATACTTTCCCAGGAGACAGGAAGTTTATAGAAGATGCAGTTACACGAGGTTATAAAGATGCGAAACTTTCTTATCTTTATGCTAAGAATTTTGATGTCGTTAACTCAAAGCCTGTTTGGTTTTACGAAGAAAAAACGGGGAAGGCTGCATTTGTTCCTTGTATCTTGATTTATTTTAGAAAGTCTAAAGAAGAGGAGGCTAAAGTTTATCGGTATCCGGTTATTGATCTTACTGTTCCTCATCCTTTAGAAGACATAGAGAAGAGAACAGAGCACTTAATAAAGGCTGTGTCTTATGCCCCTGACTTTTTCGATGCGTGGTTACTTTTGGGAAAGGACCTTTTTGATTTGATGTGGTACAAGGGCCTTGATAATCAGGATGAAGTGATAAAAGCCTGGAAAGA
>CAZZKY010000115.1:0-3610 GCA_964654765.1 uncultured bacterium
TTCCTTGAAAGTAAAGCCTGTTAATTTAGAAAGCTCTTTTGCTTTTTGAAGCATTTTTTTCTTATAAAATTTATTAGCTTTTAGTTTATTAACGGCCAAGAAATGTTTTGAAAATGTCCAGGTCCATATATCCCACAAAGGAAATGAGTCTCTTTGAGCCCACTCCCAATCAATTACATAGAATTTACCACTTTTCAGCTTAAAAACATTCCATATTTTAAAGTCACCATGAATTAGCCCTGTTTGAATTTCAACGCTTCTAAGGTCTTGTTTTATTTGCTCAAAAATATCGAGAAATTCAAATAATGAATTATTTCCCTTAATTTTGTGTTCTAACTTTTTCAATGCGGGAATATCCTCAAAAGTATGTAATCTGGATTCAACTGTAAAAATGTCTTTCCACAGTTGTAAGATTTCTTTGAAGTTGTAAGTTAACGAGCTTTGCAATGAAGTAGGTGCGCTGAGGTAGAGGAACTTTTTTTCATTGATTGTGTTAGAATAGAGAATTTTAGGATAGGAAAAAGTTTTAATGTCTTGAGTTTCTAAAAATTTTATGATTTCCTCTTCTCTTTTTACCGCTTCTTTTGACTTATCAGAAAAAGCAACTTTCAAGTAACCGGAAATTTTCGAACCTTCAAGTACCTGAATTACGAATTTTCCACTGCCTTGTGGAACATAAATTGCGTTAAAAATTCCAAAGTTTTTTTCTATTTCAAGTAATTCTTCTATTTTGTTCTGCTTAAAGAATTCTTCTTTTCGTATTTTACTCTTAGTGAATTTGATAGCTGGGTATAAAAAGTATGTGAAGCTTTTCCTTAAAAAGCCTACAACACTTATAGGCCTGTAGAACCCTAAGCCTTTTCTAAAGTTACTATAATTACTGGTTGTTACGAAATATTTATTTTTAAAATTGATGTAGTAGGCCATTTGAAGATTAATTTTAATGTTTGCGCTTTGAATTTTTTCACAGTTTTGGCATTTTTAATGGGAGAGAAGGTGTTTTTCGAACAGCTCATTTTTTTAGATCTTTTGGGAAGGTAGAGGTTATTTAAAAAGTGTCTTCAAATGAAAAGGAGGCTTGCCCGAAAGGCAAGCCCCAAAAACTGAAATTGTGAGTTAGTCGAGATTTCCTACCTTACCATAATCATCCCACGCATTTCTCTTTTGTTGCCAGATTTCTCTTTTACAAGGTAAATAGCTGGTTTTAGGCTTGATGGCATCTGGATGGATTTTTTTGAAATCTAATTCTTTTTGCCTAAATCTAATTAAACTTCGGCTATGTCGGAGAAAAGGTGAAGTTTATCATAATTTTTACATAATTACGGTAAATACTCAGTTTTTTTGGGGCTTTAAACTCGCTGATCAAGTATCGGTTTTACAAGAACCCATCTCACTTGCTTTTATAACAGCGCTTATTTGGGATGTGAGATTTATGAGGTGTTATAATGTTGGCTCAAATATGCTCTGGTGCTAATAAATTGTAATCCTAAAATTGCCGAGTTTATATAACTAAAAATGTTATGCTTAATTAACTGTCTTATCGCTTACTTTTTGCTTGCAACGTTAGTCCTTAAACATAAATTATATGTGTCACGAGGACTTATTCGGCAATATTGATGTTAAGGATTTCTTCAACCTGCTTTAATGTAGCAATACCCAAAACCGTTATATTTTTCTCGGAATGCAGGTCAAATGCTCCACCTAAGGCTAAGATTTTGAAAGCGGGACTTCGATTTAAATTAAAAACTTTTCGCAATGAGGAATATGTTTTTCTAAGGAACCTCGATTTGTCGAGTTTTTTTATAGCTAATTTCAGGGGTTCTAATTTTAAAAAGCTTTGGGTTACTGGCGGAATTTTGATTCTCACACATAACTTTTCTTGCACTTTCCCAACATATCGGCGGTTTAATAGCCTATCAAGCCTCCATCTTAGTGGTGCGTATTCCCAGAAGGTAATAACTTCCATAATTCCACCATGGTGTCCACCAATCAAATACGAAAAAGTCGTAAACACGGCTTCATCTACTTGCTTGCATACGAGGTGCTACGTCCTTTTATAGGTCTTTCGGGGCTATTTGAAAAATGAACGTATTTTTAAGAGGTGTGTTCAAAGCAATAGTAATTGATTTTGCGTTATTGTCTTGTTTTACCTAAGTTTTGGGGGATTTTGGAGTTCAGTGCTTTTTTCAATATATAAAGATTCATCGTAAAAAGAACGATATAGGCAAAAGTCATACTTAAGCTGTAGAGTAAGATTGCGACCCAGGGAGATTTTCCAAAGTGATATGACAAAAATATTGAAGAAAAAACGAGAATGAGACGGAATAAATCCCAATTTAACTGCCAATGTTGGTGTTCAAGTAGATTTACTGTTTGTGAGAGCGGCGCAGCTACAAATTGCAAAAGAATAGCGGGCGTAAGAATTTGCAGGATTTTTCCAGCATTTTCCCAATTGGCTCCAAATATCTTTATGAACAACCAGGGCCCCCCTATCGCCAAAGTGAACATAATTGGGCTTCCAATTAAAAAAAGTCTAATTGCCGATCTTATAAAAAGAGAACGGAGTGATTTTACATCTTCGTGAACCAATCGGGAACCTGTACCCAAGTATACCTGAGAAATTGCCTGACCTAATAAATTCATCGGAACACCTAAAACCCGTTGTGCAAGGGCAAACCAACCTGCAACCTGGGGACCGTAATAAAAAGCTAAGAGGATAGATGGTAATTGCAGTCCTGCGGTATTGACCAGGCTCCCGAAAGCAGAAAATTTAGGGAATCTTAGATAACGTAAGGCCATTTTTTTGATATTTTCTGGCTTGATAAACTGCAGGCTTTCCTTGTGTTTTTTAAAAAGTAAATCGGATAGTGTCAATATCCCCGCACTCTGCCCTACAATAGAACCTCCGATTAATCCGAAGGGACCACTTTTAAGAAAGCCCAGAGTAACTTGTGTAATAGCCGATCCTAAGCCCTGACGAAGTTTTGTCTTCGCAATGACATTATAAGCTTGTTTTCGCACTGCCCAATAATTGAATACCTGGTAACTTCCACCCAAGAGCATTCCTATTGGTAACAGCCACAGGTAGGGTCGAAGAGCTTGAACCTTTAGCCATTGAACGAATTTGCTACCTATTAGCCAGGACCCCAGTCCTACAAATATGCTCATCAAAACCACAATTCCCAGAGACAGAACTACGAGGGCTACCCCATCCTCATCCTTTTCAGGGAGAGGTATTGCCAGCTCATACCGCCAGCTTGCAACCACAGAAAGTATGCCTAAAACAGACGAATACACTGCCAAGACGCCAAAATCTTCTGGCTTATATAGTCGTGTTAAAATGGGTGATACAAGAACTGTAATAGCTTGTCCAAAGGCTGTACCTCCTGCCAGGACAATCACACTGCGGGCAAATTGACCTTTTGGAAGAACTTTTTTAAAAGTTCCTTTAAACTTTTCCCAGTTAGGCATTATCCCTTTTGCCATTAAAAGGTTTCCCAAGAAGTTTTATCAGAGATTACTTTCACAATTTTGTATGCAGAATTACCATTACCGAAGGGATTTGAATCTTCAACGGGTTTTAAAAAGGTGCTGTTACTCACTGCTACTT
>CAZZKY010000116.1:0-2774 GCA_964654765.1 uncultured bacterium
GATCTTTTTCCCTCTTGAAAATGCTATGTAATAGATCTTTCCTTCTCTGTAGACTTTTGCTTCAAGGTATTCCGAAAGTGCATTCACTACGGAAGCACCTACACCGTGTAAACCACCGGAAATTTGGTAAGCCTTCGATCCAAATTTTCCACCTGCATGTAAGTACGTGAATACTATTTCTACTGCAGGAATTTTCTCTTCGGGATGTATGTCAACAGGGATTCCTCTTCCATTGTCTCTTACTGTAATCATTCCATCTTTCCTAATTGTAACCTTTATTTCTGTACAAAAACCTGCAAGAGCCTCGTCTATGGCATTGTCCACTATTTCATAAACAAGGTGGTGTAAGCCCTGCTTGGAGGTGTCTCCAATGTACATTGCAGGGCGTGCCCTTACCCCCTCTAAGCCTTTTAGAACTTTAATCTCTCTCGCAGTGTAATTATTCAGTTCTTGCTCAAAGAGTTTTTCGTCCATTTACAACCTCCCAACAATAACAATGTTTTCCGGGTTGTTTTGCAACTCGCCCCCGTTTATTAGTGTTAAAAGTTCTGCTCTTCTCATAAAAAGTTCATTCCGAAGGACTGAGCTTTTGATTTCGACATAAATTTTTCCCTTAATAACCTTTACTTTGCCAACGCTTTCTTCACCATAAGTTTCTATCAAATACTCACGCAACTTTTTGGCCTTTTCTGCAAGACCAACACTTCTTTCTATTCCAAGATTTTCCAAAATTTTCTTAATAGAGTCGTCTAAGTTTTTCATAGTTCAATAACTTTCGAAATTTTTGAACTTTCCAAATCAAAGTAAGGTGCGCTGATAAAAGATTGCGTGTTTAAATGCGACAGAACCAGTTCAACTCCTCTCTTGTCCAATACGCTGAAGGGTTCATCCAGTATCACCATAGAATTAGGATTGTAGATGTTTAAAAAGGTAAAGTAAAATGCAAGAATTATCAAGCGTTTTTCTCCCTCAGAGGCATAAATTTTTGCGGGTTTTCCTTCTATGAGAAATTCTATAGAATCCCTGTGTGGGCCGTGGAAAGAATGTCCTCTTTCCAACTCTTCTTTTATAAAACTATCAAAGGAGGTTTCCTCATCTGCCGAGGGCACATAGGTTACCTGGGCTTTCTTCCCTTTCAAGAATTCTTGAGAGAGGGTTAAGAAATGGTCTTTTATCTTTTCCATAAATTTTTTCCTGTGCCGCACGATTTCGATTGAAAGTTGTTGTTGCTTCTGGTTCCAAGGCTTTATTTCGTCGACCTTCTTGTTTCTAAGAAGAAAGTTTTTATTTTCTAAAACTTTGGAATAATCTTGTATTAATCTCATGTACTCACTACTTGTTATGGAAATAAGTCTGTTTATAATCCTCCTTCTTTCTCGGGGTGGTCCATCAATTATGTCCTGATCCCGATCCGATGAAATTAAGCTGGGTAGAGTGGAAAAAAGTATTGTTGCCCTTTCCACGACTTTGTTATTTATAGAAATTTTTTTGGTTTCCGTTTCACTATCATAGAATATTGCAATATTGTGATTTAATCCATCTTTTTCAAAAATAGCCTCGATCCTGAAAAAGGTTTCTCCCCAAGCAATCAAGTTTCTATCTGGAACTCTTCTAAAAGATTTTGCCTGTGATAAATAGCCAATTGCCTCCAGTAAATTGGTCTTTCCACTCCCATTTGGCCCTAAAATTAAATTAATTCCGCTATCGAAGACGAATTTATGCGCTCTGAAGTTCCGATAAGAAAGCAAAGAAATCTCTTTGATCATTAATTAATTTTACAGCAAAATCCTTGAAATTTCAATAAAAAGACGCTATTATTTTGGTATGAAAACGGGTTACGTGACTCTGCCGCTTCATAATGGGAAGGCGCCCCGCTGGCTTATGGAGCGGATGGCGAAATTAGCAAGGAGTATTATTTCCTTGATGGTTTTAGAATTTGGTCGGGAAGAGGTCCTGAGAAGACTTTCAGATCCTATTTGGTTTCAATCACTTGGATGCTTACTTGGATTTGACTGGCATTCTTCTGGTGTTACAACAACAGTAACCTATGCAATAAAGTCCGGTTTGAAAGGACTTGAGAGCGAATTGGGTATATTTGTAGCGGGTGGTAAAGGTAAGCACTCTTTGCTGGTACCTGAAGAGGTTAAAAAGGTAGGGGATGCTTTTGGAGTTGATGCTGAGAGGATTGTTTACGCCAGCAGACTCAGTGCCAAGGTTGATTCTGTGTTGCTGCAAGATGGTTATAATTTGTATCACCATGTGATTATATATACAAAGGATTGTTATTGGTGTGTGATACAACAGGGAATGAATGAAGTGTCAAGGACTGCAAGGAGATACCATTGGCTTTCCGAGAAGGTAGAGGATTTTACTGTAGAACCCCATTCAGGAATTATCTCAGAAAAGAGGGAGCGGAGTGTACTTGATATAACATCGAAAAAATCGGAAGACTCAAGGAGAGTCATTCTCGATTTAGTTAAGGATTCGCCTGATAAGGTTTTGTTACTATACCAGAAAGCCGTGTCTTACAAAATGCCCACAAGACACTATATAACGTTAAAGGATATGAAGCCTGAAAATTTGAAAAAGGTACTTATAAAAACCTATGAAGTAGTTCCTGAGGACTTTGAAAGCCTTCTTGCGATAAGGGGGCTTGGTCCTATGAGTATGAGGGCACTGGCCTTAATTTCAGATGTTATCTATGGGGCTAAACCGAGTTACGAAGACCCTGTTATTTACAGTTTTGCCCATGGCGGCAAGGATGGATATCCTTA
>CAZZKY010000117.1:0-7448 GCA_964654765.1 uncultured bacterium
CCGTACTTGAGGATTTTCGAAAGGGTTTCAAGTTTTTCGTAGCCTATAAATTTAACTTGACCTTCTCTTAAAATGGTCCACTTTTCTGGTATGTCAACCTTGAATACCTCGGTTTTCCTTGCCTGTTCTCTCTGGATCTCCATCTCCTCCTCAAAGGAGGACCAATCAATTGTAAGCCCTGCGTCTTTAGCATATTCTTCGATTAAATCGAGAGGAAGACCATAAGTATCGTAAAACTTAAATACGACCTTTCCGCTGAGAACACCTGAAGCTTTAGCTTCTTCTAATTCCATTTCCAGTTTTGGAAGAGTTTTGGCAATATTTTCAATGAATCTCTCTTCCTCCCTTTTTATGATAAATTCCACTTCTGCTTTCTTCTCTGTAAGTTCGGGGTAAGCATCTTTCATTACTTCAACAACGACAGGAACCAGCCTATAAATTATGGGTTTATCACCGTATCCAATTTTCTGGGCAAAGCGGTGAGCTCTCCTTAAAATTCTTCTTAGTACATAACCTCTGCCGTAGTTGGATGGGTAAATTCCATCAGAAATCGCAAAGGTTAAAGCCCTGGTATGGTCTGCCAAGACTCTATGGGCGCTGCCTCGTTCATCACCGTAATATTTGACACCTGTAATTCTTTCAACTTCTTCTATAATCGGCATAAACAAGTCTGTATGAAAGTTGGAATCAGCGCCGTTTAAAACTCTGAGAAGCCTTTCGAGTCCCATCCCAGTATCGATATTTCTTGTCCCAAGCTTTTCCAGTTCTCCTTTTTCATTTCTATTGTACTGCATAAAAACGAGGTTCCAGATTTCAAGAAAGCGTTCTCCTTCCATTTCTGGAGTTGCCTGCTTCGGGTCTGCATCGACTCCGAGGTCATAGAGAATTTCTGAACAAGGTCCTGCTGGCCCTTGCTCCCCCATTTCCCAGAAATTGTCTTTTTCACCAAGTCTTACTATCCGTTCTTCTTGTATACCTATAATATCTTTCCAGATGTTGTACGCCTCATCGTCTTCCTTGTAAACAGTTACCCAGAGCCTCTCTTTTTCGAGTCCATAGATTTCTGTGAGAAGTTCCCAGGCGAATTTTATTGCATCTTCCTTGAAATAGTCGTTGAAGGAAAAGTTTCCCAGCATCTCAAAAAAGGTGTGATGCCTTTTAGTGAAGCCTACATTATCAAGGTCATTGTGCTTTCCACCGGCTCTTAAGCACTTTTGGCAAGAGGCTGCACGGGTAAAAGGCGGTTTGACAACACCGAGAAAGAAGAGTTTGAATTGATTCATACCAGCATTGGTGAAAAGGAGCGTGGGATCATTTTTTGGCAACAGCGACGAACTGGGAACTATCACATGGTCTCTTTCTCTAAAATACTTGAGAAAGGTTTCTCTAACTTTATTAGAACTCCACTTCATATTACAAGTTCCTTTAAAACTTTAATTTTCATGTCAAATTCTAAAAGTTCGAGGCGATTTAGAGCATCCATCAAATTTTTTCCAGCGACAAGCACACCGTGCTTCTGAAGTATTAAAATATAGACACCTTCTAATGCTCCTTTGTCGGAAACTTCTTCTTCAAGCTCAGCGGAACCAGCCTTCTTATAGGGTATAGATATGAGTTTTAGGCCGAGATAATCAGACAGTTCTGCCATCAGAGGCTTTGATTCGACAGGAGTGTAAAAGGAAACTGCTGTGGTATAAGGAGGGTGTGCATGAATAATGGCTCCGATCCCCGGCTTAACTCTGTACCAGGCAAGGTGAGTTTTTAGTTCAATGGATGGGTCTAAGGTACCTTCTATTACATTGCCATTCATGTCAACAACAAGGATATCCTCCGGATTTAACTCAGCTTTACGTTTTCCCCTCGGAGTGATGAGAATTTCGTTTTCGGTTACCTTAACGCTTACATTTCCCACATTAGCCTGAATGAAATCTTTTTCGTATAGGATTTTTAGAACTCTTATGATTTCTTCCCGCTCACTTTGGTAGGATAACATCTTTCCCTCCCATATAGGGTCTAAGAACTTCAGGGATAGTTATACTGCCATCCTCATTTTGGAAATTTTCAAGAATTGCTATGAAAACTCGCGGGGTTGCGAGCCCCGAACCATTTAAGGCGTGGGGATATTCGATTCGTCCATCCTTCCTTCTGAATCTTGTTTTTGCTCTTCTTGTTTGGAAGGCTTCTGTATTGGAACAGGAAGAAGCTTCAAGCCATCTGCCGACGCCGGGTGCCCATACTTCGATATCGTAAGTTTTAGATGAAGCAAAACCCATGTCGCCCGTGCAAAGCAGAACAACTCGGTAAGGGATTTCTAAAAGTTTCAGAAGATCCTCAACGTCTTGCACCATTTTTTCCAATTCTTCATATGAGTCTTCTGGCTTTGTAAATTTAAAAAGTTCTACTTTGTTAAATTGATGGACTCTTATAATTCCACGGACGTCTTTACCGTAAGACCCTGCTTCTCTTCTGTAACAAGGAGTGTAGGCCATGTAGTATTTTGGAAGTTCGTCCTCGGTCAAAATTTCATTCCTATGTAGGTTTGCCAAAACTGTTTCAGCGGTGGGGATTAAAAAGAGCTCGTCTTCAGGAACATAGTACATCTCTTCCCTAAATTTGGGCAGGTGGGCAGATACGTACATAGACTCTTCTTTGACTAAGGTTGGAGGCAATATCTCCTCATACCCTTTTTTCTTGTTATGATCCAAGAAAAAGTTAATAAGTGCCCTTTCCAGTTCTGCACCTTCGTTTTTATAGATTGCGAACCTTGATCCTGAAATTTCGCCAGCTTTTTTAAAATCAATAATTTTGAGATTTTCCGCAATTTCCCAGTGCGGCTTTGGAGTGAAACCAAATTCTCTTATCTCACCGTACTCTCTCACAACTATATTGTCTTCTGAACTTTTTCCCACTGGACAGGAGCTATGAGGAAGGTTAGGCAGGTACAAGAGCTTTTCGTTTAAAATCTTTTCCTTTTCTTCAAGGTTTTTTTCAAGCTCTTCCAACTTTTTGTCGATCTTTTTAGCTTCATTGAGAAGCGAATCAGGATTGGAATTTTCTCTCCTCGCTTTCGAAACTTCTTTACTTATTCTATTTTTTTCAGATCTAAGAGTATCTATCTCCTTTTTGAGAATGCGCGTTTCTTCATCTAAGTTGATCAATTCGTCCAAAATTGATACATCATAGTTTCTTTTGCTTAGGGCTTCTTTTAACAAATTCGGGTTTTCCCTCAACAACTTTCGATCAATCAATTGAGCCTCCTTTGAGTAGGTTTAATTTTAATATCTTAACCGTGGAAGTTCAAAGATTAACAAGCTTTTAAAACTCTCTTGCTTTGAAAGGATTTTTAGTACATAATAAAGATATGGACGCAGAAAAGTTGCTAATTGAAAGAAGAAGCATAAGGAAGTATAAGAAGGAGCCTATACCAGATGAGGTGTTTGAAAAGCTTTTTGAGCTCTGCAGGTGGGTTCCTACAGCGAGGAATTCCCAATCCTATTACTTTATTGTCATAAAGGATCCAGAAATCATAAAGTTTCTTGGCAACATTAGAGAACCTGCGAAGCCGATCCTTGCTGCACCTTATGCTGTTGCTATTTGTTCCGATCCTTCTAAGTCAAGGCGCTATGTTCAGGATGGGTGTATTGCAGCGTACCATTTTATGCTGGCTGCGTGGTCCTTAGGACTGGGAACTTGCTGGATTGCAGATATGGATAGACCCGAAGTGAAAGAAAAGCTTGGCATATCCCTGGACCACTATGTGGCTACTGTAACGCCCCTTGGATGGCCCGCGGAAATACCCGACCCACCTCCCAGAAAACCGGCTAAGGAATTTTACAGATTTATTGAGTAGGTTTATGGGTTTTAAGGTAGGCTTCCTTATCAGAAGAATAATAATCACCGTATGCGTAAGCATATTCTCGGTTTTTAGTTTTAAGTTTTTTGAGTATTTATATGATACTGAAAAACTAAAATGCAAAGGAAGTGTGATAATCTCTACCTTGCAAAGCGGTGATTCAACTATTTCTATACCTTTTTTTACGGAAGCCCCAGGACTCCATATTTTCCGATTCAAGTTTGACAAAATATTTTGTGAGACTCCTTCGATTTTTATACCTTTTATAGATGGGAATTATATAGCAGTTTACCTTAATGGGCATTTAATTGGAACATCAGGTAGCCCCGTGGCAAGCAGATCCCTCAGGTGGAATAAGCCCGAACTTTTCCTAATTGAAAGAGATTTTTTGAAAGATACTAATGAGATTGTTTTGACGGTAAAAACCGAGGTTACGGTTGGTATTTCTTCTCCAATCCTTATTAGCGATTTAAACCATGTTAAATTGCGTTATTTACTTTTAGCATTTTTGAATGGAGTTCTAAATCAGTTTTATATTATGGTGTTTGTTGTGGTTGGAATTTTCATGATTCTTTTGCCTTTCTTGATAGGTTTGAGGAAACATAGAGCAGTTATTGGGTTATCACTAATTCTGTTGGCTTTCTACTTAATTGATTATTTGTATGTTCCATATTTGCTTGTTCCATATCCTGTGTTTAAGAAGATAGCCCTTTCTTGCCTTTATTTGTCCCTTGCATTGTATGCTTTTGGTTTTGTTTACGAATTTGACTTTAAGGGCTTTCTTAAACATGCTGTATACGTTGTTCTATTTGCAAGTTTGTTACTCTCTGCTATATTGCTCATGATGGAAAATAACAGCGTCGTTGTACGGAGGACCTATCTAAAAATGGATGTCATAGTGTTTGTAAGTGTGGCGCTGATTTTACAGATATTTTTTAAAAGGACTCTTGTTTCGGATAGCAAAAAGATAACGACTCTCACTAATTTAAATTTCGCTGCCATAATGTTTCTTGTCCCTTACATTTTCCGAGATGTCTACGTTTTGATTAAGAACTTATCCGTACCTCTCTTGACCCAATATGTGTTGCCGGTATTTGTTCTGGTTAACATTTCGTTTATTATGAATGATTTTGTAACCTTATATCGAAGGCTCGTCTTGGAAAAGAGAAGGGTTGAGTTTTTAGAAATGGAGTCTATGAGAGATCCTTTAACTGGTGCGTTGAATAGGAGATTTCTCTCGAAGATAAGGGAGATAGTGCCAGAGCTATACAGCGTATGTCTTGTTGACATAGATGGATTTAAAGAGTTCAACGATAAGTTCGGCCATTTACTTGGAGATTGTGTTTTGAAAAGTGTTGCTTTGCAACTGAGTAGTGCGCTGAGGAAAGACGACCATGTAGTTCGATACGGTGGTGACGAATTTTTAATTCTACTTTACAAAGTTTCTGCCTTAGATGCTGAGCAAATTATGCGGAAAATTAGAGAAAAATTTGTCAATGAAAAAATAAGATGTGAAGATCAGGAATTTCTTATTTCTTTCTCCTATGGAATTGCTTCTATAGGAGAAGGAGAGGACTTATTTGATATGGTAAAAATTGCTGATTTAAGACTTTACGAAGCGAAAAATTCCAAAATAAGAACTTAATCCCCAATTTGAATTGAGGGCTTATTGCTTTTTGCCTTTAAAAGATATTCATCTGCTCTCTTTAAGATACTCCGCTGATTATCTTTATTTCTAACGAGAGTTCCACCTATGGAAGCCGAGACGTATATCTCTTTGCCATCACATTTGATGCTCGAGTTTTTTATTAATTTCAAAAGCTTTTCGGCAAATTTTTTAAGTTTTGTTTTAGTGATATCTTCAAGGACAACTACAAACTCGTCACCGCCGTACCTTCCTATGGTGTCGATTGGTTTAATGTTCATAAGAATTGTTTGCCCTATAGCCTTTAAAAGCCTGTCTCCACATAAATGCCCGTATGTGTCGTTAATCTGCTTAAAATTGTCAAGATCTATGAATAAAATTCCGAATTTTTTTCTTCTGCTTCGAAAATTTTTAAGATACTCTTTAAGCTTTTTTTCGACATACCTGCGGTTAGGAACTCTTGTAAGCGGATCAAGAAAGGCTTCTTTTTCAAGGTTCCTTATGCCTTCCAAGGTCAAAGAGGTTCCGAGGTTCACATTGAATCTTTCAACTGCTCCTATTACTTCACCCTTTTTATTTTTTACAGGGTAGACCACAACATGAACTGGAAGTCTTGCTCCCTGTTTGTCGTGAAGAAAAACATTAGCTTCTTGTATTTTACCACTATTAATCGCCTTAACTACTGGACATTCCCCAAAACAAAGATTATTACCATTTTCGTCAATGTGCTTTAGAATATCATCGTAACAACGCTTTCCAATCACTTCGCGTGATTTAAAACCTGTTAAAATTTCTGCTGATTTATTCCAGAACAGGATTTGCCTTTGAGGAGATAAGAAATAGATACAATCAACCGCTTCTTTTGCTGCTACCTCAAAGAAAATCTTTGGGATTCTTGTCTTCATACGTAAATGTTAAAGTAGGATTAATATCATTTCAAATTTCTCCTATAAGTACCTTTACAGTTCATGCTATTTGGCTTAAATTTATGATTGAAAGGAGGAATTCATGGCATTAGAGAAGAATACCATAAGGATTTCCAATAGAGCTAAAGAGATGCAAGCATCGCCAATTAGGAAGCTTTACCCTTACGCAGTAGAAGCAAAGAAAAGAGGGGTTACAGTTTATCACCTTAACATAGGCCAACCTGATGTGCCAACTCCAAAGCAGATCTTCGATGGGATTAAAAATTTTAACGATCCTGTTTTACCTTACGGACCTTCCGATGGCATACCGGAGCTAAGAGAAGCGATTGCTCAGTACTTTGAAAGATTTGGAGTAAAAGTTTTACCTTCAGAAGTATTTATTACTACAGGTGGATCTGAGGCTATTCTGTTTGCCTTTCTCCTTGTTGGAGATTATGGGGATGAAGTTCTTGTGCCGGAGCCGTTTTATACCAACTATCAAGGATTTGCTCAACAGGTAGGAATTGGTTTAAGACCCATTCCAACATCGGTTGAAGATGGGTTTCATTTGCCTTCATATGAAGCTATCAAAAGGTTGGTTACGGATAAAACCAGGGCTATTCTTCTTTGTTCGCCCAACAATCCTACTGGAACAATTTACGAGGATGAGGAGTTCGAAAACGTTATAAAAGTCGTGAAAGAGTTTGGATTGTATTTGCTCGTTGATGAAGTTTATAGGGAATTTGCTTTTGATGGTAGGAAACCCACAACCACTTTGAGGTTTGAAGAAGTACATGAACAATTAATAATCCTTGATTCAATATCTAAAAGGTTCAGTGCGTGTGGGGCTCGCGTTGGATTCATAGTTACTAAAAACAAAGAATTTCTTGACGCCTTTTTGAAGATGGGTCAGGCGCGGCTTTGCCCGCCTACGATAGAACAATGGGGTGCAGTTTATGGCTTCAGGCATATTGATGAATTCATTGGCCCTATGATAGCCGAATATGAAAAGAGAAGAAATGCAGTTTTTGAGGAATTAGAAAAA
>CAZZKY010000118.1:0-7941 GCA_964654765.1 uncultured bacterium
TTACAATAATTCAAGCTACGCTTTTGGAGGCTCCGCTGACATATCAGGAGACGGCAACTACTTTGTTCTCGGTAACCCTCTTTCCCTCTTTACTAAAACAGGCCAAATAATATGGTGTAAAGCAGGGGATCAATACGGGAGCTCTTCGAATTTCGTTGCGATTAGCAAAAAAGGAAACTACATAGCAAGGGATATGGGCGATATTTACCTTTATGATATTTCAGGAAATCTAATACGCCGAATATCTGATAACGAAATTGTAGCAAATTTTCTCAAGTTCTCTCCTAAGGAGAATCTCCTATTCTGGGGTGGACTGGGTGGAAGCAAAGTGATTGATCTTTTGGGCAACACTCTACACACGGAAACCACAAACGATTACTACGGAGTTCTGGATATGGCAATACCCGAGAGCGATTCCATTTTATTTATTGCCCTTGTGGGAAAAGTAAAACTATACGAACTCTTGCCAACATCCAACTTACTCTGGGAAAACGATTCTGTATCAGGCAGGGTTTTTTCTGTTGATATTAGCAGTGATGGAAGTTTGCTCGGTGCTATGGGCGACTGGGGAAACGTTTATATATTTAACAGAAATGGGCAAATTCTCTTATCTGCCGATCAGGATGGAAGCGCAGGTGGAGTAATCAGGGTTTCCACCGATGGAAAGTATTTTTGCGCACAAGGAGATGGAGGTAAAATTTACTACTACGAGATGAAGTAAAATTAATTAATGCAGGGAAATAAAAATCTCGCTCTTGTCTTTTACTACTCCAGAAAACACAAATACAGCATAAATGCCCTTCTTGGTTCTATAGAACAGGACGAAGAGCTCAAAACCATAAATACCTTTCTCTACGAAAACCCTCAGGACCTAATAAAGGGATTAAGAGAACTTCAAGATAATTACAAAAATATAATCGTTGGCATTTCCTTCTTCACCACAGAACTCTGGGACATTTTTGAGCTTGTCGGATCAATTAAAAAAATCGGTAAAAACCACTTACTCATTGCAGGTGGCCCCCATCCCTCCGGCGACCCAGAGGGTGCCCTTAAAATGGGTTTTGATCTTGTGGTAAGAGGAGAGGGAGAAGAAACTCTAAAAGAACTTCTCAAAAAATTCTTAAAAGAAGAAGAGTTTAAGGATACAAAAGGTATTTACTACGTTGAAAATGGTAATATTCATTTCACGGGTCTAAGGCCTCCTGCCTCTCTCGATAGTCTATTTCCCTTTTCCCTGAAGCATAACAAATTTGGACCCATTGAGATAACGAGAGGCTGTGCCTACGGATGCTACTACTGTCAAACCCCAAGAATTTTTGGTGCAAAACCAAGACATAGAAGTAAAGAAGTAGTCTGGGAATACGTAAAAATTCTTAAAAATAGGGGACTTGGTGACATCCGATTTATCACCCCCAGCTTCCTTAGTTACGGTTCAGAGGACGGTAAGACGCCAAACCTCGAAGCTGTTGAAGAATTCCTTTCCGGGGTAAGACAAATTGTAAAAAATGAAGGCAGAATATTCGTTGGAACTTTCCCTTCCGAAGTAAGGCCAGAGCATGTAACCCCCGAAAGCTTGAAACTGATAAAAAAATATGCGAATAACAACAACATCATAATAGGGATGCAGAGCGGAAGCGATAGAATTTTGAATTTAATTCACCGTGGGCATACTGTAGAAGATGGAATAAGGGCAGTCCGATATACATTAGAGTCTGGACTGATCCCCAAGGTGGATTTTATCTTCGGGCTGCCCTTCGAAGAGGAAGAGGACCAATTAAAATCAATGGAAGTTATGAAAAGACTCATAGAAATGGGAGCAATTATCCATGCCCACACCTTTCTACCACTCCCCGGTACGCCCTTTGGCAAGTATAAACCTTCAAAACTCTCACCCAAATTAAAAGATTTTCTTAACCGCTATTCTTCAAAAGGGCGGGTCTTTGGTGACTGGCGGGAGCAGGAGGAACTCGGCCTTAAAATTTCGGAGTATATCATAAGCCAAAATCTATAAATTAAAAGATGGTAATTCGTGAAATAAGGGCAAAAAACATCCTCACCAAGTCAAAAGTCTACGACTGGGTATTGAATCCCTATATCGGTTGCCAACACGCCTGCACCTACTGCTATGCCAGATTTATGAAAAAATTCACTGGACACAGGGAAGAATGGGGTCAATTTGTAGATGTAAAGATTAATGCCCCAGAATTACTTGAAAAAGAGATTAAACGAAAGAAGAGGGGCGACATCTGGATAAGTGGGATTTGCGACCCGTACCAGCCGTTAGAGAGAAAGTATCAGCTTACAAGAAGGTGCCTGGGAATTCTTTCTAATTACGACTGGCATGTTTTTATTCAAACAAAATCACCCCTTGTCTTAAGAGACCTTGACATCATAAAGAGATTCAAAAACATCGACGTTGGATTTTCCATAGGAACTGCTAATGAAGAAATCAGGAAAATCTTTGAGCCCAATGCACCCTCTATTCCATCAAGACTTACCGCCTTGAAAACCCTTCACGAAAACGGGATTAGGACCTACGTAATGATTGCCCCTGTCCTTCCTGGTGCGGAAAAGTTACCTGAACTTATAGCAAACACAGTCAATTACGTCATTGTTGACAGGCTCAACTACCATTACGCCGACTGGGTATTCAAAAAATTCAATTTGCCGAAGATTGAAAACCTTGACTTCTTAGTGGAAAAGTTAAAAGAAAGAGGGTTACCAGTGGAGGTGGTCGCCGATTTAAATTTTGAGTAGTTAATTTAACCAAAAATAAATCCACAAGAGGCAGAACTTTTTAAAACCTTCGCCTCTCAAATTTTAGAAATAAAGCATTTCCATTTGTTTAAACATCTGTAATGGCTTTAAATTAAGCTATATCGTAAGGAGGAGGTATGTCCGAAGAATTTGTAGTAAGGAAGGAAAAAGTTAACGAGCTCAGAAACGCGGGAATTGAACCATACCAGTATAAGTTTTTGAAGGCCTATGATTCCAAATCTATAAAAGAGAATTTCGAAGAATTTGAAGACAAAGAGGTTCGAATTGCCGGTAGGCTTATGACCAAGAGGGTATTCGGAAAACTTTCCTTTGCCCACATCAGAGACGAAAGCGGAGACATCCAGATTGCTGTACAGCAAGGGACAACAAAAGTTTTGGGTAACGAGGAAGATGGTGCCAACTTTTTCAAAAAGTTCGTGGATGTCGGAGACATAATCGGGATTAAGGGAAAGGTATTCAAAACCAAAACAGGTGAAATAACTGTCCTTGCGGAAGAAATAACCATTCTATCCAAGTGTCTCAGACCCTTGCCCGAAAAGTGGCACGGATTAAAAGACAAGGAGATCATTTACCGCGAAAGGTACCTCGATCTCATAATGAACCTGGAGTCTCGTGAAGTTTTTAAGAAAAGGACAAAAATAATCAGGTTCATTAGAAACTTTTTTGACGAAAAGGGGTTTTTAGAGGTGGAGACCCCAGTACTTCAACCCATTTACGGTGGTGCCTTTGCCAAACCTTTCGAAACTTACTCCAATGCCCTCGATACCAAACTCTACCTCCGCATAGCGGATGAACTTTACCTTAAGAGGCTTCTTGTAGGTGGTTTTGAAAAGGTTTATGAGATTTCAAAAGACTTCAGAAACGAGGGAATTGACAGGCTCCATTATCCAGAATTTACTATGTTGGAAGCCTACGCCTCTTACTGGGATTACAACGATATGATGGAACTTACAGAAGAACTCTTTGAAAAACTTGCCATTGAAATCCATGGGTCAACAGAGATCAAGTATTTTGATGAAACGATAAGTTTCAAAAGACCTTTTAAGAGATTGAGCTATCTTGATGAACTGACTTCAAAACTGGGCAAAGACCCGCTTTCTATGAGCGAAGAGGAACTCAAGAAGGTGGGTATGGAAATAGGCCTTAAAAACGCCGCTAAATTGCCCGCAACAAGGTTAATTGATAAGATTTTTGATGCCCTCGTTGCTGACCACATTAAGGAGCCCACCTTCGTAATTGACCACCCTGCCCTGATTTCACCCCTTGCCAAGAAACACAGAAAATTTGATGGGAGGGTGGAAAGGTTTGAACTTTTCATCCTTGGAGTTGAGTTTGCCAACGCCTTTTCAGAACTTAACGACCCTATTGACCAAAGAAAACGCTTTGAAGACCAAATCAAATATAGGGAAGCGGGAGACGAAGAGATACCAAGGGAACTGGACGAAGATTTTCTTACTGCAATGGAGTACGGTATGCCACCTGCAGGAGGAATTGGACTTGGAATTGATAGGATCGTGATGCTCTTTACCAACCAGTACTCTATAAGGGACGTGATCCTATTCCCTCAGCTCAAGCCAAAAACTGAATAATGAAACTTCACGTACTCTTTGTTCTAAAAAATTACCTTAAAGCATCACGTAAAGGTCTTCTATCCTTTTTGTCTCTATTTTCCGTTGCAGGGGTATTTATTGGCGTTGCTGCATTGATTCTCGTAATCGGAATAATGACTGGGTTTCAGCAGGAATTGAGAAACAGAATTATAGGTATGACACCCCATATAATGGTGACCAAATTTTTCACCACCCCATTTCCTGAGGATTCAAACCACATTGCTTACATTGAAAATATAAAAGGTGTAGAATCCTGCGAACCATTTTTAGTGACAAAAACGGTACTTGTAAAAGGAGAAAGTGCGGAAGGGGTAGTTTTAAAGGGCGTAAAAAAACTGCCTGAAGGTGTAAAAATTATAAGTGGAGACACTCTTTTTACTCCTGGAAAAATCTACCTCGGCCTCAACATCGCCGCATCTCTTGGTGTTAACTACGATGATAGTGTGAAAATTTATTCACCTACAAAAATCAAAAGAACCCCTTTCGGGATGGTGATGAGTTCAGCAGAACTTACCGTCGGAGGTGTTTTTGATGCGGGACTTTATGATTACAACACCTCCTTTTCCTTCACCCACCTTAGTACCCTTCAAAAATTGCTGGATATGGGGGATAGCATAGCTGGTTACGAAGTTTACCTTAAAGACCCCTTTATGGCCATTTCGGTTCAGAAAGAAATTGCAAAGAGATTCGGTTATCCTTTTACCACAACAACCTGGATGGAACTCAACAGGACGGTCTTTCAGGCACTGAAACTGGAAAAACTGGGGATGTTCCTTGTACTTGCACTAACTCTAATTGTAGCATCCTTCGGAATAATTTCGGTCTTAATGCTTTTAATCACGCAGAAAACAAGGGAAATAGGGGTTTTAAGAGCGATGGGGTTTACAAAGAGAGACATAAGAAACACTTTTGTCGCCCTCGGTCTCACCTTCTCGCTGATCGGGACAACGGGAGGGCTAATAACGGGGATCGGATTATCGTACCTTTCAAACAAGTTTGGAATCTTCAGGTTGCCTCCCGATGTCTATTTCATCGACAGAGTGCCAATAGTGGTAAGACCGATAGATGTTCTCTACATTGTAGGACTAACCCTCGTCATCTCTTTAATAGCCTCTCTTATTCCATCAGTGAGAGCAAGCAAAATGGAACCTGTTGAGGCGATAAGATATGAGTGAATTCACCCTCATTTTAGAAAACATCCACAAATCCTATAAGACTCCCGTTGAAACCATTCGAGTCTTAAAAGGGACAAATCTCAAGGTTGCAAAAGGAGAGAAAGTCATCATCACCGGTCCATCAGGTTCAGGCAAAAGTACCCTTCTGCACATCGCCGGCCTTCTGGATACCCCTGATGAAGGCTTTGTTTACCTCAACGGGCAAAAAGTAGAAAAAAATAGTGACGCAGAGCTTTCTGAACTTCGTGCAAAACACATTGGGTTTGTTTTTCAATTTCACCATCTGCTTCCCGACTTCTCCATTCTTGACAACGTAGCCCTTCCCCTAATAATTAGGGGGGAAAAGCCGAAAAATGCACGAAAAAGGGCATTAGAGGTCCTTGAAAAGTTAAACATAATAAATATTCATTACAAGCGCCCATCGGAGGTATCCGGCGGTGAACAGCAGAGAACCGCCATTGCACGGGCAATCATAGGTAATCCCGATCTACTTCTTCTTGACGAACCTACGGGAAATCTTGATAGACAAAACACCATAGAACTTATGGAAATCCTTAAAAGATTAAATGAAGAATTGGGTATAACCATCGTGATGGTAACCCACAACCTGAATTTGATCTCCTACTTTAAAAATCACTACACATTATCAGATGGAGCTTTAATTAAAGGATGAGGTTAGAAAGGATAAAAGACCCGGGAGACTGGAACCGCTCTCTTAGTGAGCTTACAAAATCCTTATTTTTCCGATCAGAGTGGTATGAGGTCTTTAAAACTCCTTGGAAAAAAAATCTACTTCTTAAACTTGAAAACTGCTTTTTTCCCCTTCAATTGAATTTAGTTACAAGAACCGCTTTCAGTGGCCCATGGGGAAGTTATGGAGGCCCTGTGGGTGATTTTGACCTGTCAGAGGTAATCATAAAGAAAGCGAAAAGGGAGCTTTTATTAACTAGAATTTTTATACACAGTGAAAAGGACCTAAAACTTAGCAGTCTCAACTTCTTCGTTGAGAAAAACTATTCTGTTATCGTAAATCTTGACAATTTAGAATCTATCATGAAAAGGTTACACGAAAACAGAAGAAGAAATCTAAAAAAAGCCCTTGAAGGAGGCTTCTATTTCGAAGTGGTCAGGGGTGAAGAAGGGGTGAAAAGATATGTCAAACTGCTTAGAAGGACTCTAAAAGAGAGAAGAAGTTACAAATTTCACAAAATCAGCCTTTTTAAGAAAATTGCCAAACTTAATGAAGCCCTTTTTTGCTTTTCAGGGAAAGAGCACGATGAATCTGGAGCTTTAATCCTTGAAATATCCCCGGATACCATTTTTTACTGGCACGGCGTGAATTCAAAAGAAGCCCTTAATCTCCATATCGGCGATTTCTTACACTTTTCTATAATAGAATACGGGCTTAAAAGGGGATTTAAGTTTTACAACCTTGGGGCTTCCCCCCACGAAGAGCTCTTAAAATACAAGTTGTCCTGGGGCGGTGAAGGAAAAATCATTTACACATACAGAGTATGAGGCTACTTGTAATTTCACCGTGGTGTGATGATATTGAACTGGAAACCTGCAGAGGAACGCCAGAAAATGCCTATCTATTTCGAGAAATCCTAAACAGGGGGCACGAAATAATTTTCGTCTGTCAGGGAACAGAAGCTGAAATTCCAGAAAATATGAAAAAAAGAATACGCTATTATGTGGCGAAACCTTTTCCTTGTTTGAAGCCCTCAAAGTTAAACTACGTAACAACTCCTATACTCCATTACTTTTACGAAAAATACTTAGCAGAAACTATTCAGAAAATACTTCAAACCTTCAAAGTTGATGTGATTTACAATATCGCAGGCTATGGACACCCAGCCCTACTCAAATTGTCAAGAAAATACAAAGTCCCCTATGCGGTCAAAACGATGGGGACCATTCAATATGAAAAATACGTGAAAATGACTTGGGGCAAATTTCTGTACTTTAGAGAACATCTGGTCTTCAAACACTTAGCTGATCACTACTTTCTCGTAGACGACGGAACCAGAAGTTTAAAAATCGCAAAAATTTACAATATCCCTGATGACAGATTAACTGTCCTTTCTAATGCTAAGCCAGATATGGCCTTTACTAAACCAACCTCCTTTAAAAACACAATTAGCTATTTCTCAAGATTTGACAGGCTGAAGGGAACGGACCTTTTTATATTGGTTGCCAGCCAAGTGATTAAATTAAATCCGAACATAAAATTTCTCATTGCGGGTGACGGACCAATGAGGCCTCAAATTCTCAAGTTTTCTAATAAATTCAGTGGAAATGTGGAATATCTGGGTTTTCTTACCTATCTTGAAACACAGAAGACTTTTCAGGAAATAGATCTACTGATTTCAACCAAT
>CAZZKY010000119.1:0-2140 GCA_964654765.1 uncultured bacterium
AAAAACCTCCTTTTATCTTCCAGACCTGGGCGCCATACTGACCATTTTTTTCAACTCCTCAGGTCGAGGTGAGGCGAGAAGCGCTGTTTGCAGGGTAATAAGTCCCTGCGTAAAGAGGCTTGCAAGAGACATGTTCATTGTTTGCATTCCAAAAGCCTGACTCGATTGCATAATACTGTACATCTCATGAATCCTTGATTCGCGAATGAGGGTTTGAACAGCAGGAGTAGCTAACAGAACTTCAGCAGCTAAAACCATTCCTTTACCACCAGCTCTTGGCAAAAGCTTTTGAGAAATTACTCCCTCCAAAACGCTGGCAAGTTGTACCCTTACCTGATCCTGCTGATAAGGGGGAAATACGTCAATGATACGGTTAACGGATTCGATTGCAGTACCAGTGTGCAAAGTTGCAAGGACCAAATGACCCGTTTCCGCAGCTATTAATGCGGACTGAATGGTTTCAAGGTCCCTCATCTCACCTACCATTATCACGTCAGGGTCCTGCCTCAAGACATACTTTAAGGCAGTGGCAAAGGATTTGGTATCTTGCCCAACTTCTCTCTGAGCAATTACAGCTTTTTTATTCCTGTGGAGGTATTCGATAGGGTCCTCAAGAGTAATAATATGGCATGCTCTCGTCTGATTTATCCTATCTATCATAGCAGCCAGAGTTGTGGACTTTCCACTACCCGTTGGCCCAGTAACCAAGATCAATCCTTTATCTTTCTCCACAAGAGAGTGTACTACCGGTGGCAAACCAAGGGACTCAATAGGAGGTATTTTGAAAGGAATCCTCCTTATCGCACAGGCAACCGTTCCCCTTTGGAAGAATGCATTGCATCTAAATCTTGATAAGCCTTCGATAGAAATAGCAAAATCCAGTTCCAGCTCGTTTTCCAACTTAGCTCTTTGGGTTTCAGAAAGAAGACTGTATACGAGATTTTTAACCTCTAAGGGTGTAAGGACTTTGTATCCAGACGGAACAAGGGTTTTATCAATTCGGAAATAAGGCTCTGCTCCCGCCGAGAGATGTAAATCCGTTGCGTTTCTTCTTACCATTTCTTCCAAAAGTTCTTTTATTGTAATATCGGGCATAAATTATCCCTCCATGGTTACTCTAATAACTTCTTCAAGAGAAGTTATTCCTCTCTGGAATTTGAGGAGAGCAGCTTCTCTCAGTGTCAACATGCCCTCCTCCCTCGCTTTTTCTCTGATTTCATGAATTGGACGTTCTTCAAGAATCATTTCTCTGATTGCTGGTGTAATTAACATTACCTCATAAATACCTTCTCTTCCTTTATATCTTGAGCCCCTGCAAACGTCACAGTTGCCTTCACCCTCACCATACACAACTTTTCCTGCAAGAAAACTCGGATCAAGGCCGACTAATTTAAGTTTCTCAGGCGTTGGTTGAACAGGTCTTTTACACTGAGGGCACAGTTTTCGAACAAGACGCTGAGCCATAACGAGAATCAGTGAATCAGCAATAAGATAAGGTGGAATCCCCATATCTACAAGACGAGCGATGGTACTGGGCGCGTCGTTGGTGTGCAACGTTGAAAGCACCAAGTGACCTGTCAATGCTGCCTTAACCGCAATGGAAGCAGTTTCACTGTCACGGATCTCACCGACCATTATGATATCAGGGTCCTGACGGAGGAAGGACCTTAGGGCAGCAGCAAAAGTCAAACCTATTTCTTCCCTCACCTGGACCTGGTTTATTCCTTCAAACTCGAACTCCACAGGATCCTCCGCGGTCATAATATTCACCTCTGGCCTATTCAATATAGATAGTGCTGAATACAGTGTTGTGGTCTTACCACTTCCTGTTGGCCCCGTTACGAGAATCATCCCATAAGGTCTTGTGATAGCATACTCAAATTTTCTCAATGAATCGGGCTCAAACCCAAGTTTCTTAAGGTCAAGAGTAAGACTACTTTTATCCAGAACTCTCAATACGACCTTCTCACCATGCTTAACCGGAAGCGTAGAAACACGGAAATCAATAATCCTACCCTGCTTATCTTTAATTTTGAGATGGCCGTCCTGTGGTAATCTTCTTTCCTCAATTTTTAGATTGGACATAATCTTTATAACTGAAACGATGCCCCGGGCATACTTATATGGTGGTGGATCAATC
>CAZZKY010000120.1:0-1822 GCA_964654765.1 uncultured bacterium
AAGAGAGTTCATATAGTTTACAATTGAATCGACGATTAAAGTGTTGCCAGTAATAAAGCCCCCTGTAAAGTTTCCTGAATCCATAAGTATTAGAAGAATCCCATTTCTTTCACACCTCTCTCTTTCTCGCGTTACCAATTCTGAGAGGCTTTCGAAGCCACCAAGCACCGGTGGGAAGTCGGGATTTATCCATGTGGCTCTTGATTTACCGAAATTGCCAACAATATTGGAGGTGTGAATAATTTCGATTTTGACCGGTTTTAAAGAAATTAGTAAACTTAACAGAATTACAATTTTCATAGCTTACTCCAGGAACCATTCTGGCATTTTTTCGGTTGAAAGTTCTTTGACCTTTTCAAAATATCTTTCGAAGTACTCTGCAACTTCGGGAGAGTAAATTAAAACGGAAGCTTCGTTATTTCTTTCCAGGGCATAGTAGCTCCAATTAGTAGACCCCACTATGGTTATCTTTCCATCAACGATAATCAATTTGTCATGAGATGTCACGTCAGGGGGGTCAAAGTATACCTTAACTCCACACTTTTTCAAAGTATCTGCGAATTGTTTGTTATCGAGGGTGTTGCTCCTATTCCAGTTAGAAGCGTCAAGGATTATTTCCACCGAAACTCCCCTCTGTGCGGCACTAATGAGATCATTGAGAATTAAAGAGTTAGCGTCATTTTTATACTGAGGATAATATCTGGCGCTGAACATAAAGATTTTTATATATTTTTCGGCGCTTTGCAAAGCTTTATGCAGGGCTGGAACGTATTCTCTGTTGGGGATTGGGATGACATCAGCGGGGTAGGCGTAAACTAAGTTAATCGCAAAAATTAGGGTAAGAATAGGTAAATATTTCTTCATTCTTCCTCCTTTACGTTAATTTTAAACTTCAAGACCAACACCATCAAATTATTTTTTAGAACTTAAACTCTTTAAATAAAATTCTCCTGCCCTATACGAGCTTCTCACGAGGGGACCTGATGCTACATAATCGAATCCCATTGATAGACCTATCCTCTCAAATTCCTTGAATCCTTCAGGTGTGTAGTATTTTAGCACTGGTGCGTGCTTTATTGAAGGTCTTAAATACTGGCCTATGGTAAGAAAGTTTACATCAATTTCCCTCAAACGCTCCATTGTTTTAACAATTTCATCCTTCGTCTCGCCAAGCCCAACCATAAAGCCTGATTTGGTGTAAATTTGGGGGTTGATTTTTTTAGCTAATTCTAAGGTTTTGAGGGAAGTTTTAAAAGAAGCCCTGCGATCTCTTATTTGTGGAGTTAATCGCTCCACAACCTCTACATTATGGGCAAAGACATCTACTCCTGATTCAATGACTTTTTTAATGTGCTCAGGATTTGCTCTGAAATCGGGAGTAAGTACTTCTACCAATATATTTGGGTGTTTGGTTTTTATTAAATAAACTGTTCTTGCATAAATTTCTGCTCCGTGGTCTTCTAAGTCGTCTCTGGTTACGGATGTAATGACAACATAATCAAGGTTCATTTCTTCAACTGCTTTGAGAACTCTTTCTGGCTCTTCTTCATCGATCATCCCCTTAGGGTTGCCTGTTCTGGTTGCACAGAACTTGCAGTGCCTGGTGCATATGTCACCCAGTATTAAAAATGTTGCGGTACCTTGTCCCCAACACTCTCCAAGGTTCGGACACTTGGCCTCCACACAAACTGTGTGTAAGTTCAGTTGTTTTAAGGTTTTTATCACACGGCCAAATTTTTCATTAGCTATAAACTTACTTCGAATCCATTCCGGTTTTTTCTCCATGGGTAAATTGTAATTTTTAAGATTGGAACTTCCAAGT
>CAZZKY010000121.1:0-7675 GCA_964654765.1 uncultured bacterium
CAAGGTTCAGGAAAGGAATTATTATTAGACTATTCAGGCTTTCCAATCCCCGACTCGCTGAAAGAAAAATTTTACAATTTTGCAAGTTTGGAATCAAAAAAATCGATTAACCTACCTCCCCTACTCACCCCATACGGGAACGTAATTCCCTTCTCCACCGTACTCTTTGATTCTCTTTCTTCTTTAACCTTCGTCGGAACGAGGGGGTACGGTGTCTTTGTTTACTCTAAACAAAAAGGGAGCTATGTAGATTCTATAACCTTAGGACTTCCTGAGGTGAGTGAAATCATTGCCTCTCATTGTGAAAGGGATACCATATTTCTTTTAACTCCCAACTCTCTTATCAGCCAAAGCGCTGATTTAAGAGCAAAAGTATACACCCCTTTCAATTTAGAGCCTGATGAAAAGTTTGTAGGAATGGACAATAGCCAACCCTCGCCTTTGCTCATCACGAGCAAAGGGAGAATCTTCACCCTCTCAAAAGATAGAATGGTCTTTAAAAAAAAGCTTGACATCAATGTGCAGAAGCTTTTTGATTTCAAAGACGAAAAGATTTTATTCCTTGAAGAAAACACAATTAAACTGATCACAATAGAAGGTGAGACCCTACTTCTATTAAATTTATCGCCGAACTATGAAAAACTGAAAGCTTTTATAATCAAAGACGGAGTTGTTCTTGGGCTGGATGGTAGGCTTTATCTTTACCAGAGAGACTCATTATTCGACCTATCTCGTGATAAGTTTATAGATTTTGGGATAAAAAATGACACTATATGGGCAATCACTTTTAGCAGACTTAAAATATTTACTCCCAATAAAAGTTTCACTTATGATCTACCTCTTCAAGAACCTAATGGTATAATAATTTCACACTACGGTGTCTATATTTTTAAATTCCCCTTCATAGTCAAGTTTCGTGACGGAGGATTCATAGTGGAGGATCTACTGGTAAAAGATGATATTAAAAACATTTTCGAATCCTCGTATGGGAGGATTATCATCTCAGGAAACGCATTATGTATATGCCGTTTACATAATCATTGAAAAATGCAGTAATAACAAAAGGTTCCAAAAAAAAGTGCGGGTATAAATGTACCCGCACTTTTCAATATTAAGCACTTTTATATTAACAAATCTCAGTAATTTATGACAATATTAGTATTGGGAAGCTCGACAAACACACACTTTCCTCTATTAATTGGCATACCATTGACGTAACCTTCTATAGCGCATATTTTATGTCGTCCAGTAACAAGAGTATCAGACCATATGTAAAAGTGACCAACTTTATCAGTTTTGGTCACAACCATACCATCTAAAGATATTTCAGCATCCACAACTGGGTAGCCTTTACAGTAAACATTTCCTTCAGCTATTAGATAGCCTCCTTGCGCAGGTAGTTCCTTTACCATTGCGATTACACCCAGCATCATCACTATTGTTACTATTTGAGCAAGCCTCTTCAACATAGCACACCTCCTTTTTATGTGGTTTTTTGTAGGTAGTTAAGTGTTAAAGTCCCTATACCGCTCTGTCAATTTTTCTTAAAGCGATGAATAAGTGTGAAAAATATTTCGCACTCTGTGATTCACTCCAAATGAAAAATTTCATTACAAAGGTGACATTTACGACCGAAAAAGAAAATATTAATTATTTGAAGTATCTTTTTATTCTGGTTAGTAATTTTTATATCATTACACTTGCTTAGGTCCCTGGAATAATCAACTTCTAAATTTGTAATTTTAAGACTTAATCAAACTATGTTTTTTTCATCACTACCACATAAAAAAATTGGGGGACCCCTGCGGGGTCCCCCGAGATTTCCGGTGTCCTACGAAGTCTTACTTCACCACTATCTTTCTCGATGTGGACTTGCCATCCACAGTGACAGTGACGAAGTAAATTCCTTTGCCAAAGCTGGAGTCAAAGCTCATTCTGTGGTTACCAGCATTCAGGGTTCCGCTGTAGAGGGTCCTAACCTTCTGACCAGATACGTTGTAAACTGTAATGTCTACATTGCCTGTCTTTGGAAGCGCGAATTCAATGCTCATGTTGCCAGTAACAATCGTTGGCCTTACGCCAAAGGCAAAGGTATACGCTTCATTTTCTCTCACTGAAACAGTTGACTGGCCAGGATACCAAAGCAGATTGACATAGTTGTTACCGTTATAACCACCTAAGAAATACCATTTTAAGGTTAAATCTGTTGCACTTTCAGTGACAGGGATATGTGGTGCTATTTCAGATCTGGAGTTGTAGTCGCCATATGGAGCACCAGCGTCAATAATATCAGACCATGTAATACCATCTTCAGAGTAGACATAAGCCCAGCCCCATTCTGTTGTTGTGGTATCAACTACAAACAAATTGAGGAAGAAGACAATCAAATACTTTTCATCCATTGATTTACAGGCCTGTGGCGTGACACCGTATGGTATCCCGGACTCCCATGCTCCTGATTCGTTATTATAAAATGCAGAATTGAAAACGGTCCTTTCCTCAATTGTTCTTTCATAAGGATCGTAAATAAAGTGCGCTAACACTCCACCACCCTCGTAGCCTGGTTCGCCATAAGCACCAAACCAGTGAATCTTACCATTCCAAAGGACCGTTGAAGCATCATACCACCAAGACTCAAAACCGTACTCCTGGTAAGCATATGGAATTATAGAATCGGGACCATTCCAGGTCTCACCAAAATCATAGGATACCCAGAAATAAGGCCAGATCATGCTTGAGCCATCAAAACTAATAGCACAAATAACAAGTACAGTATCATCTAACATGTATAAATCAGGCTGATATGTTACCTGCTCTATAGGTACCACAAATTGGGTCCAGTTTGTGCCGCCGTCTTCTGATTTATACCCTATAAAGTATCCAGTATCATTATCTGATGCAACCCAAACAACCTTGTCACCTTTTGCTACAATTGATGGACCAAAAGCATTCACGTTAAAGTAATAGGTTGTAAACAATCCGCCGCCAAATTCTGGAACATTCTCATCCTTAACGACCAATATTTTACGATCCGCTGTTCCTGTGGCCGGGTAAATCTGGGTGACAACCCATAGGTTTCCAGTCTCTCTGTCAAAATACGTTTCTGGATATGTTCTAACGGTTGGTGTAACATCCACATCGTACTGCCCTTCAAAGGTTAGACCACCATCAAAGGAATAGTAAATAGAAAGACCTTGCATGTAATAGGTAGCATCACCAGAGAATTTTGCGAAGGCAACTGCAACGATAGTGTCATTAATGACGGCGATGTTATTGTGCCCCTCACCCTGTAGTACCGAAACTCTCCATGAACCAGAAGTACCGCCGGGATAGCCCGTCGAAAGCTCAATTGCACCGGGCGTGGTCTCATTAATTTTACCCGGTTCACCATCCCACCTTGAGTTGTCCAACAGGGCAGGATACTTTGGTATACCTGCCAGTAGCACAGACAGTATTATACTTAGCATTTAACACCTCCTTTTAAAGGTAGAAAAATTATAATTTCCCTCCTAAGTTTTGTCAAGTTTTGCTAACCCTTTGATTTTAAGTGAGTTATAAAACATACAAAAAGCCTTAATAAACAACGTACTTTTTACTTTGATTAAAGAGGACCCCTTTCCCCTTCGAAGACTGCCTTCCAAGAATATCAACCCCACTGTCAAGTTCAGCCATGATGGAGTTGTAGTATGGAGTTTCCCCCTCGAGCACAGTTATAGTATCAGGTGTTAAATAAAGCAGAGTACCCCGAAGTTTATTCCGGGGGATAACTTCAAGCGAAAGCTTGTAAAAACCAGGTGTTAAACGCAACAGAAATTTTTCAGATAGCGAATATAGTTCCTGTTTCACAATTCCCTCTTTTTCCACCCTCAATAAGCATTGCCACCTACTGGCTTTTACGAGGTTTTGCAAACTCAATATAATGCCGTTTTTCTCTCGCACGATAAGAGCACGGACCGTATCCACTTCACCAAGGGAATCGCTCAAGGTATTCAAAACCAAGTCCAGAAAGTTTGTTCTCCTTTGAAAGTTCAAACTCCTATAGTTCAAAAAATCCCTTTTAATAATTGAATAATTTAATGGAAAATATGCAGACAAGAAGCTTAAATTTTCAAAGCGAAAATTGCCTCTCGCATAAAGAACTACGGGCAAGGTGTCTATTGCCCACCCTAACTTCAATAGGGATACAACATCAATTAAACACGCCTCTGGGTCCTCAACCTGGTTAGAGTAAGTGTTATAGGTAATGGCATTCATTCGATATTTTAGTAATTCTGTCGTGGTTTTAAGGTAACTCGATTCCACTGCGTCCTTAATAATTTTTTCTGTAGTGTCGATTTTGGTCAAATCAAAAACCCCTAAGGAAACCGTAAAGCCTAATGAATCATAATCCGAAACGAAATCATCAACTGATTTTTTGAGAATATTTTCTATTTTTTCCTCCATTGAAAACATTTCCAGTAACTTAGTGTAGTTAAATCCAAGGGAAGGCACTAAGGCGGGCGAGGCTACCACATACCTTGTTTTTTCTCTTAGTTCCCACAGTACCTCTATACTGCCCATAAGGCAGGCGTCAAAAAAAATCACACTGAAAAGTGAATCGGGCAGGCTTGAAGTAAGCTCGCCATTAAAGACCTCTATAGAATTAGAGGTTGAGGCATCTATTGCAACACTTTTCTGAAAAAAGTTTTCACTTTTATTCCAACCTGTTCCATGTCCCCAGATTACCAAAGCATAGTAATCCGAGGGAAAGTTATGCCTCAGATAGGTGATGAAAAAAGATAAGTTGCCTGGATCACCACTATCGAGATTGCCGAGACTTAAAAGTGTTACGAGAAAGGTATCCCTCTTTACATACATAAAGGTGCCTGGACACTCTGAAA
The DNA here is from genome assembly GCA_964654765.1 of uncultured bacterium. Classification (GTDB taxonomy): domain Bacteria; phylum Hydrothermota; class Hydrothermia; order UBA1063; family UBA1063; genus UBA1063. The sequence goes on from CAZZKY010000121.1 coordinate 4,881, forward strand.
ATATACCCCTATCTGCGAATACTACCACATTTAAGCTTCTATCTATTCTTGCCCGCTTTATTTCACTTAGGTCTTTATCGAGTGCCATTGCAAGGTCATTATCCCCTGCCATGTAAAGCCCAATAGTCCATTTGTAGGGTGTACTCCCGACAAGGGAAATAAAAATAAAAAGGGGCAGGACGTAGCGTCCTGCCCCACTGAGGATCGTCCACTTCACCGCTTAGAAAGAGTAAATTAGGGTCACGAAGTGGTTGAGACCGAGAAGGCCATTATCCATAACGGCATAATCGATTCCGAAGCGAGAAGGCCCAAACCCAAGCTTTAAACCGAGACCGCCCGAAAGACCGTAAGTATACCTACCTTCATTCCACTCATCATAGGTCCTGTCGGGGTCGAGCTTGTAACCAAACCTTAGGGAGAGCATCCTATCGAAAGTATATTCAAAACCAGTCATAACCTTTTCTGCGCCATCATTGGGGTGCTGCACATCCAACGCAACGGTAAGTTTGTGCTGCGGTATATCAACCAAGTCTGTGGCGAGCCCTATTCTAAAGACAAGAGGGAGTTTGTAAGGCGCAGTCTTAAAGGTTGTTGGGAGTGTAGAACCACCGTAATTGTAGTAATCGACCCAATCCTGAGGAATCGCTCCAATATCAAGGTCTGGTCCCTTGAATGAAAGGTCAGAGCCGTAATTTTGCATTGACATAGCGATCCTAAGATTCTTGAAACCAGTATTGTAATGAGTACCAAGGTCGAAGGCAAATCCAGAAGCAGACTCCCTTGCGATAGCCTCTCTTATAACTTTGAGAGTAATCCCAACTCCAAGCTTATCAGTTAAAGCCCTTGCATAAGAGAAGCCAACTAAGCTACTCGAGGCGCTAAAGGTATTACCCGTTCCCTCAGGCTCGTCAAGAGTGGTTTCCTCAAAGGACCCATAGCTCATAAATCCAACTTGAATTCCAAAGGCACCGTAAGGAAGCGGCATAGCGTAGGCAAGGTAGCTATAAGTGAAATCACCAATCCAGTCGGTGTAGTTGGCAAGGACAGCAGTTTCCTTCAAATTCTTGAGACCCGCAGGATTTATGGAAAGGGCATTTATATCATCAGAAATGGCGATAAAGGCTCCACCGAGAGCCTGCACCCTTGCGCTGGTGTTAATCTTAAGGAAGGTGGCTCCTGTGAAGCCCACCTTTGTGAAGGTGGGCTTCTCCAGTAAAGCCGCTGAAGCGAGTCCAACAATAAATAGTGAATAAATAATCTTCTTCATTTTCCCCTCCTTAGAGAATAATGGCAAACTTTCCGGTTTTCTCTTTACCATCAGGAGTCTTGATGTGATAGAGGTAAATCCCACTGGCAGGTCTAATACCATACTCAGTAAGAATGTCCCATGTAACTTCACCGTCGTTTTCTGGTGTTACTTCAATCACTTTAATGAGGTCACCAGCAGGATTGTAGATTCTGATGGTAGCATTCTTTGGAAGGTTTATGAACCTTATACCGCCTGTGCGGAATTCTTTATCCCTGTCAAGAGGAGTTAAAACGTAGTAAGGATTAGGCACAACCTTTACCTTATCAAGCAATTCTGCAGTGACCGGCAAAGTTTCAAGACCTGTTATTTCAATTTCGTAATAGTCTTTATTAGTTGCAATTCTACTAACCTTTATGTTATCGGGAACATAAGTAGAAATTTCCCATTCGCTTCCATCGGATGGAATGCCACCAGGAGCGCTATAATCAGCCAACCTTAAAAGATCTGACCCAGGTAATCTGATACCCATTACGTAACCAGAAGTTCCAGCCGTCGCATTGCTTGGAATTTTTTCTACTGCTTTGAATCTCAACGAAGAACCAGCACCTGTACCGCAAACAAAGGACCAGCCTATTGCAATACTGTCTCTTCCAGCAACTGGATCAAAGGGAATTGTATCCCCGGTAAGAGTATCGATAACCACCAAGGTAACGGAATCGCCATTATCTGTATAAGTCCAAATTAATTTGTATACAGAACCAGCAAAGAATGCGCCTCTCGATTTCGCAACCCTCGTGTAGGCATTTATCGTTGAATCCCATGTCCAGTCTGTAATACGTAGGTTCCAAGTGGTCGCTGAGGCAAAAAGGGAGGTGTCTGCAACAAAGTAGCTATTTAATAGATCTGTATAAATCTCAAATTTAGGTTCACTTATGACAGCACCACCAAAAGTTATATCACTGGGGAAAACATATGTATATTTAGCACTGAGAGAGGCTTCATCGAAGGTAACCATGAATTTTTCAGCAGGTATAGTTACAACAGTATCACCATCTTCACTGATTAAATACACATTATAAAGGGGCCACACCATGTTGATTGCGGCGTCTGCTTTTCTGTTTCGCATTCCTGCATATTCAAAACGGAAATAATACTTACCTGGTTTCAAAAGGTTCGGATTCTTCGTTGCCACAAAGGCACTTGCGTACTTAAAGATGTTTTCAATGCCCTTCTTTTCTACCCTTATCTCTGGTGCAGATTCATCGATTGGGTTTTTGTGGGGAACAACCATTACTCTACCCGGTGCACCAGAAAGAGAGAACCAAGTCCCTGTAGAGTAATTTATGTCAAAAGGAATAACTTCGTATATATACCTTACCCCGTTTCTCAATTTTGGATCTCTATCAACATAAGAATGTGCTAAACCAGTATTTGTCCCGAGGAAGATCGAATCAGTATAAATAGTGTTCCCCATGAAATCCATCACGCTATCGGTGTAGACAACAGTGAACTCATTAGGTATATCCCACCTTCCCAGTGTGTCCCA
>CAZZKY010000122.1:0-2051 GCA_964654765.1 uncultured bacterium
TACTGGGATAACTCCGGTGTTCTGGAATAATCTTGTAATGGTAGGTAATGAGAAGGAATTTGAATACTATGGAATTCCTGGTTGTGGCAAGGGAGAACCTGGGCAGATCATGAAGGTTGGCCATGGTAGTCCACCTTGCAAGTTTGTAAAAGTTAAGGTTATGCCTTCAAAATGAAGAAAAGGCTTTTGCTATTTTTCATTTTTATAGGAATTTCCTGCTCTCCCAAAAAGTCTGATTACGTTACGAAGACATATATTGTAATGGGCACCGTTTTGAATGTTACCATTCCACGAGATTATGCTTTTTTAAGTGATTCCGTTTATTCTATTTTTCGCCTTGTAGATTCGTTAATGAATCCTATAAAGCCATATTCTGATATTTACAAAATCAACAGTAATTCTGGAAGATTTGTTCCTGTTCATCCTTATACTGCGGATTGCATAAAGAAGTCCCTTCTTGTTTCTGAACTGACCGGTGGAGCTTTTGATATTACCGTTGGTTCTCTTGTTCACCTCTGGCACTTTGATGAGCAGGGCAAATATGAATTTCCCCCCGATGATTCTGTTGAGAAGTACAAAAAATTTATCGATTTCAGAAAGATAATTGTAAGAGGGAGTGCAGTTAAAATTGGCAAAAATCAAAGGATAACCGTTGCAGGAATTGCTAAGGGGTATGCGATTGACCTTTCTGCACAATACCTCAAAAGTAAAGGCGTAAACTCTGCGATAATAGACGCTGGAGGGGATCTTTACCTTTTGGGTTCAAAGGGTAGAAGACCTTGGAAAGTCGGGATAAGGGACCCTCACAATAAGGGAATCAACAAAATCATTGCACTATCAGATTTGGCTTGTTGTACCTCTGGAGATTACGAAAGGTATGTAGAGCAGAATGGAAAAAGGTATAGCCACCTTTTCTCGCCTTTTACTGGCTATCCTGTCTCCAATGGTGTTCGGAGTGTTACAGTAATATATGGTAATGCAACTCTCTGTGATGCTTTTGCTACTGCAATATTTGTTTTAGGACCCGACGAGGCAAAAAGCCTGAAGGAAAAAATAGAAGGCTTAGAATATTACATAATAATGGACGATACAACGCTTTTCTCGGATGGTTTTAACTCTTATTTAATTGATTAATCTGATTTCTGTAGTTTTGTGGACCAATTTCATAAATGTCCTTTCCTTTAGGATCAATACCAACTATCACAGGGAAATCTACCACCTGAAGAGCGTATACTGCCTCTGGTCCAAGGTCTTCATAAGCTATTACCTTTGAATTTACGATCTTTGTCGAAAGTAGAGCTCCGGCACCACCAGTAGCGATAAAGTAAACCCCCCCGAATTCTTTCAGGACTTCTCTTACTTTCTGACTCCTTTTTCCTTTTCCGATAAATCCGCATACGCCGTGGTTTAAAAGTATAGGCACATATGGGTCCATTCGATAGGAAGTAGTAGGCCCTGCGGAACCTATAACCCTTCCTGGAGGTGCGGGAGAGGGACCGCAATAGTAGATAATCGCACCATCTAAAGGGAAAAGGTTAAAACTGCCTTTTTCAAGTTCTTCAATCATCCTTTTGTGAGCCGCATCCCGTGCGGTATATAAAGTTCCATTGAGAAGAATTCTCTCCCCCGCCTTTAAATTTAGGATTTCTACTTTTTTAGCAGGTAGAAATAATCGCTTTTCATCCATGTAAAAATTTTAATTCCCAAGCTGTTTATTTTCAAGATAAGTAAAGGCCCAAAAAGGTAAATTTGAAAAATGTATTTGCTTGATAACCAATTTGTTGACTTACTGTTATTTTATATAGTTCTACAACTGAAAAAGCAACTTATCTATATTTTGAATTGTTCAATTCTAACGCGAAAGTCGAATATGTTATAATCTTTAAGTTTAGCTTAAAGAAGTGACCTTTTGGGTGCGGTGTCGAGCTAAGAGCCAGTTTTAAGGGTTAACCTCTATGATGGAGCTGTTCAGATAGCCAAGTTCCAACCATTTATTAATTGGTCCGACTCAGAACTGTTGGTTTGTTAGGATTTTCAAAAATCTGAATTTC
>CAZZKY010000123.1:0-3594 GCA_964654765.1 uncultured bacterium
GCAAATAGACTCCTTCAAGGTTTACATCCAAAGGGCAAATTATATGAGTCCGACGTGGCTTGCTGTAACCGAAAAAACACCTGTCAAAATAAGGATTTTTTCAAATCCTTCCTATAAGGTCAACATATTCGCAAACTCCGAATTTATAAAATCGGGCAAGCAGCTCTTTGATTTTACCCTTGTTCCCACACAGGATATTGACATAACCGCAGAAATTGAGTATAAAACTTTGAAAAGCAAAGTTCATTTAACGACAATATCCGTCGTTCCAAATCTTCCACCCAGAATTGAAATCCTTGAGCCTAAGGTTCTTTTCTCCTATGTCCCAGAAGATATGAGGGTGAAAATAAAAGCGCGTATTTTCGATGAGGATGGCATTGAAGTTTCCTACTTGCACTATATTTTGAGGGGCGGGATTAAAAGGATAAAGACTCCCAGTGATAATAAGATTGAAAAATTCCTGGACTATGAAATAGACCTGCAGAAAATGACAATGCTGCCCGGCGATGAGCTTAGATTTTACATACTTGCCCAAGACAGAACGGGACTTATTGACTCATCTCAGACTTATACTGTTGTTTTCCCGACTCTTGAAGAGATTTACAAAGAAGAAATATCCAAAATGGAAAAAATAGCCTCCGAATTCGAAAAAAGCACGGAAAGCTTCACAAAGGTTAAAGGCCAGGTTTTAGATATCATTGACTCACTAAAAATCCAGTCAATAAAAGGGGAAAGCACCATAGAGACTGATAAGATTCTGCAAGAATTACAGTCAGCCATTCAGCAATTCTCAAAAATCCAGGAAGCTATTGAAAATCTTCAAAACCTATCCATTTCCCCTGAGCTTCTACAAAAACTTCAAAAAGTGGGCGAAGAACTTTATTCAATCTTGCAAAAAGATTTACCAGAACTACTCAAAAAATTTGAGTCTTTGAGAGACTCAACAGGAAGATTTGACAGAAAAATAGCTGAAGAACTCAGTAAAAAAAGCGAGGAAATCCTGGAAAGGTTAAACTACCTCGAGCAACTTTTAGAATTGGCTAAAAAGGAGCTGGCAATCAATGATGCTGTGGAAAAAATCCAGAGTTTGCTGGAAAAGAGGGAAAACTTGCAGGAATTAGCGAAGAGTGGAAATTTCGAAGAATTAAAAAATCTTGAGGAACAATTCAAAGCCGAAATAGCGGAGAATTTCTCAAAAATACAAGAAAATTTGAAAGAATTAATTCCAGAAGAGGAATGGAATGAAAAATTCAGCAAAATCCAGAAACTCCAGGAACAAATATTAAAAGCGGTCTCAGAAAGCAATAAAAGGCTGACTTTGAAATCCCAGGAAGCTCAAAGGGAAGAGCTCAGAGAAATGCTCTCTCATATGAAAAATCTGAAACAGTCTGCTATTGAACAGCAAATTTCTAAACTTATTGAGATGATAGGGAGCCTCCGAAGGAAATTGCTGATTACCTCATTAGAACTGGAAGACAACTTGAACAATGAAAAATTTCTTCCTTATGTGATGAGAGCGCTGGAGAGATGCCGGGAAGAGGTGACAAAAATGGGTATTCTCATCCTTATAACCTCTTCGCGCGTTCCCAAATTACTTGACCTCGCCATGGATTCCCTATATATAAAGCCATCAGCGTCTTTAAACTACTTAAATTATGCTATCTTTGATCTCTTCAGAATGGAAGCAGCAGCCAAATCTGCTTCTCAGGGTGGTGGTATGGAAGCTATGAAAATGCTGGAAAAACTGATGAAAGAACAGGCTTCCATGATAAGGCAATCGGGCGAGATGATGCAAATACCCATCCCTATGCCGAAGAATTACACATCCTCAATGATTGAAAAAATTTCAGAAATGAAAAGCCAGATGATTTCACTTTACATGAGGTCACAGAATCAGGAAGTTCGCGAAAAAATAGAACAAGCACTAAAAGAACTTCAGAAAGTCGAAGATAAGTTGAAAAAGCAGGAGTTTGACAACGAGCTCATCGAATCCCAAAGAAAGACCTTAAAACACCTGCTTGATGCTTACGGCTCGTATAAAAAAGAGGAATTTACACAAAAAAGATACGCGGAACCCGCAAAACCATACCGCTTTATAGAACCAAGGACAGAAAAAATTGTTGATCCCCAAAAAATCAGTGAAGTGCTTACAGAAATAGAAAAGCTCCCGCCACATGAAAAGAAAATACTCAGGGAGTATTATAATAAACTATTGCTCCGCTGAACTTTGCTTTCTCTGTTTAAACAACTTGCGAACCTTCATAGAATACAGGCGATGTTCAGCATAGGTTCTCGAAAAATAGTGGGTTCCATCCCCCTTAGCCACGAAATAAAGGTAGTTCACCTTTGCAGGGTAAAGCGCAGCGGTAATTGATTTTATAGAAGGTGAACATATGGGAGTCGGTGGCAATCCGGGATACTTGTATGTATTGTAAGGGGTTTCCAATTGGGTTTCGCTCCTTTTTAACCAAGCCCTCCGTTGTTTCAAATAGTATTCTAATGTTACATTTGACTCAAGGGGGCGGCGAAGTCTTAAACGATTGTGAAATACCGCGGAAATAAGCGGCCGTTCAAAATCGACCTGCGCCTCTTTTTCAATAATTGAAGCCAGAATAAGAGTTTTATTCAAGGTAAATTTAATTTCCTTCATCCTATCGAAAAAAGAATCAGGAATAACTGCAAAAAGCTGAGATACCATTTTAAAAATAACCTGTCTTGGATCTTCAGCCCAGTAAAACTTATAGGTTTCGGGGTAAAGATAACCCTCAAGAGTCTCCACTGCATCGAGCTTAGGAAAGTATCGCTTGAGGTAATCGAAAAAGCTTGGATCCCTTGTAAGTCTAAGGAATTCAGTGGTATCAACTTCAATTGTACTGAGAACTTTAGCAATATCCTCAATTGTAGAACCTTCTTTAACCGTTACAGGATATTCAAGCATATACAGTCCATTGTAAACCATAGCGTATAAAAGTCTAAAGTTAGGCAGAGGGCGAGATAGTTTATACTTTCCCGCTTTTATCCTCTTGTCCCAGCCGGTGATTCGTGATAAAACAAGGAAACTAAAAGAGCTCCTTATAAACCCACCATTTTCAAGAGACTTAGCCACCACTGAGGCAGGAACCTTTTTAGAAACAAGAAATTCGTACTCACCCTTCACTGGATAAAGAAATTCAACATAGTAGATTGCTGAAGCGAAAACTAAAACAGTCGTAATAACCAAAACAATTTTAAAAGTCTTCATCTCTTCTCAGGAATTCTTCCAGCAATATAGCTGCTGAGTAACTATCAACCAGATATTTATCTTTTTTACCCACAGGATGCCTTCCGTGCTTCGCTCTGAAAAGGGTTTCAGCGTCTTTAGAAGTTAAGCTCTCGTCGAAAAAATCGACGACTACACCAGGCACTCTTTTAGAGAGCTCGTGGGCAAATTCCCTTATCTCTTCAGCAATCTCCCCCGCTTCACCGCTCATCCTAATAGGTATGCCAAAAACCACTTCCGTTACATTGTTCTCTTTTATTAAAGAAATTAATCTTTGCATCAAAGTTTCGTCATTGTCGAAAGCCTTCAGAGGCGTGACCACTAACCTCATTTCA
>CAZZKY010000124.1:0-7209 GCA_964654765.1 uncultured bacterium
CCAGGGGCTAAAGAGTATATTCACAAAAGCTTTCCAGATCCATCTTCCTTTCAAGGTTCAGAGAGGGAAAAACTGGAGTTTACAAGGAAGGTTAGGGACGAAATAAAGGCGTTCATTGAAGAGTTTTTCGGGAGAATGTGAATATCGTTCATAGCTCATAGTATTCATAGGAAAGCTTTTGAAGCATCTCAAGTTCCTATGTATTGACTTTTTCAAGATCTTACATTATCTTAAAGTTGTTATGAGAGATCGAACTAAATTAAAGTTGTGGTACGAACTATTAATAGGTCTCGTTGGAGTTTTAACTTCCTCTGTCCTTGTATTAAGAAAAGCTCCCTTATTTCCCAGTCTACCGGAATATCTTTTCCTTTGCGTAGTTTCTGCTCTTGGGGCACTCTGGATAGTAAGTTTCAAGTCCACCATTGTGTCTTTTGAGATTTCAATTTTTTTGTTTGTTACTCTTCGTTTTGGGCCATATGTCGGAAGTTTCACTGCAATGCTCGTTATCCTTGCAGTTTGGGTAGGTAAAGCTGCCTACAGATATCTAAAAAAGGAGGGGGACCCAGTACACACATTAAGGGCGGGATTTTTTAATTCCGGGCTTTACGGGATTATTTTCCTTGTGGGAGGCACGGCTTACAAGGCACTTGGTGCAGGTTTCTGGGAAGCTTTTCTTTCAATCCTACTCATTATTGCAGTAAATGAGATTGCATTTATTGTTAAGGAAATCATAAGTGGTGGAAATATTGTTGAATACCTAAGAAGTGAGGCCATACCCAGCGATTTTGTAGAATTATTGATATATCCTCTTGGATACAGTATAAATCTTTTGTATGAAGCATATGGTTTTTATTCGGTTCTTCCGGTTATAGTGGTTATTCTCCTCTTGGCGTATATTGGCCATCAGTATTCACTGTATCAAAAGGAGTTGAGAGAAAACATTGCAATTTTGGAAAAAGTGAACGAAATCCAGGCAATGCTAAATAGATTGATGGAACCTCAGGAGATCCTTGATTATTGCCTCATCAGTATTTCAAAAATTGTGCCCGTTTCTTTCACGGCTATCAGGATAATAAGAAGGCTTTCTTATTTGAGTGAAAGCAAGATCTGTATTGAAAATAGAGTGGAATCTTTGAAAGAGGATGAATTTGGCAGCCTGTCCTGGGATCTGATTTTTAACCTTTCTTATAATGAATTAATCCTGGCGGAGATTTTAATAGGCATTAAACAGCGAATTCCAAAAAGCCTTATCTCGGTCTTGGAAAGTTTAATTGGGGTTGTGAATGCCAGTTTGAGTAAGAGTTTAGCTTATAAAGAGTCTATTCTGGATGGCCTAACTGGTCTTTACACAAGGAGATTTTTTGAAGAAAGAGTAAAAGCCTACATTAGCCAGAGTAAGCGGGATATCATACCATTTTCTGTTATTTTGTTTGATGTGGATAAGCTTAAGTACATTAACGATACCTTTGGACACTTAAAGGGCGATGAATTGTTAGTGGCTTTCTCAAGCATCCTGAAAAAATACACAAGGGAATCAGATTTTTGTGCAAGGTGGGGTGGTGATGAGTTTGTGGTAGTTTTATATGGTGTTCCTGAGGAGGAAGCTGAAAAGATTGCAAAAAGGATCAGCGAGGAGTTTCAGAACGTAAAATTTAAAGGAATGGGTGGAGAATTCGTGGCAAGCTGCACTTATGCATGTAAGCAGTTTAATCCAGAATTTCCAATTACTCCTCAGGAACTATTTTATCTTGTGGACTCCATCTTGATTACGAGGAAAAAGACAAACCGTGTTGAACTTTAATAAGGAGGGGTGCTTATGTTAAAGGAAGGTGATTTTGTTCAAGATTTTTGCCTTCCCGATGAGGAAGGCAAAGAGGTGTGCCTCAGCTCCCTTAAAGGAAAATGGATAGTTCTTTACTTTTATCCGAAGGATAATACATCAGGATGCACAAAGGAAGCTATCGGGTTCACGGAGAAAATTGAAGATTTTAAAAAGTTAAATGCAGAGGTGATAGGAATTAGCAAAGACAGTGTTAAGAGTCATCAGTCATTTAAAAACAAATACGGACTAAAAGTTAAGCTCTTATCAGATGAATCTGCTGAGATTTTAAAAAGGTTTGGGGCATGGGGCAAGAAAAAAATGTATGGAAAGGAGGTTGAGGGCACAATAAGGTCAACTTTTCTCATTGATCCAAAGGGGAGAATACAGAAAATCTGGCGCAATGTTAAAGTAGATGGGCATGTTGATGAAGTATTGATGGTTTTGAAAGAAATGGTAAGGGGGGAGTATGAGCGTAAAAGAAGTAATTGAAAAGAGAAGGGCTTATAGGTCGCTGTTGCCTTTTGAAGTAACAGAAGAACTCATTGAGGACCTTGCAACCTGTGCCTCCCTGGCGCCTTCCTGTATGAATAATCAACCTTGGCGTTTTGTCTTTGTGCATGATCGGAATATCTTGGATCAAATCTTATCCGTTATGCCACGTGGAAATCAATGGGCAAAGAATGCAGGGATGATAATTGCTGTTTTTTCTAAGAAAGATATGGACTGTGTCCTTGAAGATAACAGAGACTACTATTTGTTCGATGTGGGTATGGCAACTGCTTTTTTAATTCTTCGAGCTACCGAACTTGGTCTTGTTGCCCATCCTATTGCAGGTTATGATCCTATTAGGGTTAAAGAAATTTTAGGGATTCCGCAGGACATGACGTTGATTGCCCTTGTAATAGTGGGTAAAAAGTCTGAGGAAATTTCTCCACTTCTCTCAGAAAAGCAAGTGCTGGCAGAGAAACAAAGACCGGAAAGGCTTCCTTTGGAGAGGTTCTCATTTATTAACAAGTACTCCGAGGGTAGTGCGAGATAGTTTATTTACTTCTCAACTTGCTTGACATTTTACCATGTTGAATTTATATTTTAGCACTAATCCATAAGGGAGGTTGTCATGAGTAAGGTTAAAAGAGAAGAGATATTGCAGCTATGGGAGTCCGTCACTGACTTCGGCGAATCCTGGAACGAAAAGATAAGGGAACTTCAGGAAAGAATTGATGAACTTAAAAAAATTGAAGATTACGAGTCTATCAAAGAAGACTTGGAAGACCTTTCTGATGAACTTGAAAACTTGAACCTTGAGATTGAAGATGTAGTCAGTGATGCAATTGATGGGGTAATTTCCTTAGATGAACTTTCAGATTTATTTAGAGATTATGCAGATAAATTACTGATGCTGGAGCAGGAACTTATCGAACTCGAACTGGAACCCGAAGAGTTCGAGGAAGAATGGGGAGAAGGGGAAGAAGAGGAGGAAGAAGAGTACTGAGTTATGAGTGATATCCCAACCAGATATAATCCCGTTGAGGTAGAGGATAAAATTTACAATTTTTGGACTGAAAAAGGGTACTTTAAGGCAGATCCATACTCGAAGAAGCCTAAGTATTCGATAATGATCCCTCCTCCTAACATTACGGGTGTTTTAACGCTCGGTCACGTTTTGAACAATACCTTGCAGGATATAATGGTACGTTTCAAACGAATGCAGGGACATGATGTCTTATGGCAGCCTGGAATTGACCACGCTGGAATTGCAACTCAGAATGTTGTGGAAAAAGCATTGGCGAAAGAAAACAAAACCAGATTTGATGTTGGACGTGAAGAATTTCTCAAGCGGGTATGGGAATGGAAAGAAAAATATGGAAACACAATTTTGCTTCAACTTAGAAAACTTGGCGTTTCCTGTGATTGGTCAAGAGTGAAATTCACAATGGACCCCGACCTATCCAGGGCGGTCATTACCGCTTTTGTGAGGCTCTATAAGGACGGTCTAATTTATAGGGGTACGAGGATTATCAACTGGTGTCCAAGATGTGGAACGGCACTGGCAGATGATGAGGTTGAGTACGTTGAAAAGAAAGGGAAACTTTATTACATAAAATATCCCCTTGTGGATGGAGATGGATATGTTGTAGTTGCGACTACAAGACCAGAAACTTACTTGGGAGATACAGCTGTAGCAGTAAACCCTGAGGATGAGAGATATAGGGAAATTGCCGGTAAAATGGTAAGATTACCTTTGATTAAATGGGATAGAATTAGCACTGAAGGGGCGGTGGTTTCTCCTGAAATTCCAGTGGTGAAAAGCCATAGAGTTGATGCAGAGTTTGGCACTGGGGCTGTAAAGGTTACCCCAGCTCATGATCCTGTAGATTATGAAATAGGCGAAGAACTAAATCTTCCTAAGGTTAAAATTATGGAACTCGATGGTACTTTAAATGAGAATGCGGGCATTTTCAAGGGAATGGACCGTGAAGCAGCGAGACTTAAAGTTGTAGAAGAGCTGGAAAAACACGGTTTTATTGAGAAAATAGAAGATTATACCCACAACGTTGGAACCTGTTACAGGTGCAACACAGTAATTGAGCCGTATCTTTCACCCCAATGGTTTGTTAAGATTAAACCTCTTGCCGAGAAGGCTGCTGAGGCAGTTAGGAAAGGTGAGGTAGAAATAGTTCCGAATCAATTTGAGAAAATCTATTTTAATTGGCTTGATAATGTAAGAGATTGGTGCATCTCAAGGCAAATCTGGTGGGGCCATAGAATTCCCGTTTACACCTGTCAAAACTGTGGCAATGTTATGGTTGAGGAAAGTCCACCTTCTTCCTGCCATTCTTGCGGTTCTAAAAATATCGTACAAGATGAGGATGTTCTCGATACCTGGTTTTCGTCATGGTTATGGCCATTTTCAACCCTCGGATGGCCCGAAAAGACTGAATATTTAGAACGATACTATCCTACCGATCTTTTGATTACGGGATGGGACATTCTTTTCTTCTGGGTAGCGAGGATGGTCATGGCAGGATACTATTTCATGGGAGAAAAGCCGTTTCACAGAGTTTATCTACATGGGCTTATAAGGGACGAGAAGAGAAGAAAGCTCTCGAAGAGTCTTGGAAATTCGCCTGATCCCCTTGATCTTATTTCTAAATATGGGGCAGATGGTGTGAGAATGGGTTTAATGCTTATCACACCTGAGGGCCAGGATGTTATTTACTCTGAAAAGAAAATGGAAATCGGGAGAAACTTTGTAAACAAGTTGTGGAATGCAGGCAGATTGCTTATTATGAATCATGATGGGAGTAAGATGAATCCTGAACCCGCTGCGGAGTCTCTTGAAGATAAATGGATTCTTTACCTTCTGGATAAAACAATTTCTGAAGTAACTAAAGCCCTTGACGATCTCGATTTTAATAGGGCAGCATGGACACTTTATGACTTTTTCTGGAGCGAATATTGCGATTGGTATTTGGAAGCGATAAAACCGAGGCTTACCAAAGGAGACAAAACTGCTTTGCAAAACGGCTTTTATGTGTTTATGAACATTCTAAAACTGTTGCACCCCTTTATTCCCTTTATTACTGAAGAGCTCTGGCAGAAGTTGCCATTTGAAGGGCTTGAAGAGTCTATTATGATTTCTAAGTGGCCTGAAGTTTCCGGTTTCAACTTTGAGGGAGAGTATAGAAACTTTGAGATAATGAAGGAATTGATCCAAGGCGTGAGGCAGATTAGGTCGGAAGTGGGTCTAAGTGGAGAGGTAAAAATTTATGCTGAATTTGAGGATGAAGATTTATTGGGAACCCTTAAAGGGAATCTTCATCTCTTGTCGTTTCTTGGGGGAGTTAATGAAGTTGAAAAAGCATACGGCGTAAAAGGGATTCCTCTTATTGTGAAGAGTTATCACTTCCTAATACCGGTTGAGGATAAAGAAAAGATTGATAGGATGGTAGCATCTTTCAAAGCGGAAATAGGCGAACTGGAAGAGTTACTGAGGAAAGTGGAAGAAAAATTAAATAATCCAAGTTTCCTTGAAAAAGCGCCGGTGGAGGTTGTTGAGAAAGAAAGGGAGAAAAAACGGAATTTTGGACTTAAGATTAGTAAATTGAGAAGTTATATTGAGGGCCTTGAAAGGTCCTGAAGGAGGGGTATTGAGTTGTGGTATTTTCGGGTATGTTGGGCGCTCCAAAGTAAAGTTATCCAATATTAAGAGTTTATTGAAAGAACTGGAGAACTTAAAAGAAGAAGTAGATAACTCACCTCTGGGAGGACATGGGGCTGGCTATTTTCACTTGAGTGATGGGTTAGTAGTTTATCACAATAGAGTTGGATACTACGAAAACAGGTCCCCCGTTGATGTGCTTTTTGAATTGGGAGAGTTTTCCCCTGATGATGAAGTTAACTTTTTTGCAGGTCACGTGCGAAGAGCTTCTGATGAATTTTCAAAAATTGAGGACCTTGATGAACTCCATGCTCAGCCTTTTATCCATGTGGGGAGAAAATATAGGGTTATTGGGATTCACAATGGCTTTCTTAGAAATTACAAGGAACTTGCAGAGAAATTTAAGATTGAAGAGTATTTTACCGATTCCGATGTATTAACGAGGGTTTTCTTGAACATATTAGAGAAAAAGGATGATATATCAGAATCTTGTGAAGAATTGTTCTCGTCGGTTGAGGGTGGAAACACGGCGGTATTTTTGGTTGAAAGGCGAGATAATTACTGGTTGGTGATACTTCACACCGGTAAAACCAGGGGACTTGTCATTTATGAAAATACTCTTGGAGAGATTTTATTTTGTTCACGAAGGGGTCCTCTTCTTAAACATTTTGGGAATCTCATAAGTAATAGAAACTTTTTTGAGTCGGTTTATATACCACCAAAGGAGCAAAACCTATTCATAAATTGGTGGAGGATTGAAACAGACCCACCCTTTAGACTCAGTGAATATTGACCAATTTCCCTTTCCTCACGATTTTACTTACATGGTTTCTACCCACTTCATAAACGAGATGCACAAAAGAATGGGTGTTCAAAATTAAAAGATCAGCATCCATTCCTGGAGAAATATTTCCCTTTATGTGGTCCATCTTTATCGCCTTTGCAGCATTTAGGGTTACACCAAGTAGTGCTTCTTCCACAGTAAGGCCATATAAAAAAACGCCTAATGCCATAATAAGAGATTGAGAGTAAAAAGGAGAGGTACCAGGATTGTGATCAGTCCCAAGGGCAATAGGAAGTTTAACTTCCCTCATATATTCAATTCTGGGTTTATGTTGAAGTTTAAGAAAAAAGCAGGTGCCAGGAAGTAAGACCGCGGTCACGCCATTTTCTTTCAAAATTTCGATGTCCTCTTCCGTTGTGAGTTCCATATGTTCGACAGAGA
>CAZZKY010000125.1:0-17879 GCA_964654765.1 uncultured bacterium
CGTCCAGGGGGTAGGTTAGCTACGTGTTACTCCGCCGTCCGCCGCTGACCTGCAGGTAAACCCCACAGGCCCGCTCGACTTGCATGGCTAAGACACGCCGCCAGCGTTAGCCCTGAGCCAGGATCAAACCCTCCATAGGAAACTATGTTAGGTTCGATCCTATACCCGTACCAACTCTAACCTCACACTCACCTGATTGACAAAGAACAATATAACGTCTGCAAGTGTTATAAATATAATGTATGGGGAATAAACTGTCAAGTCCCTTTATAATATTAAGTAAGATGAAGGAATTTGGTGGGGATATTAGACAGGAATTAATTGAACTTGTAAATATGCTATCAAAGATGAGCTATCCCAATACTGCACGTTTAAAAATTTTCTTCTACAACATCATCACGCTTCAGGAGGTAAGGGATAACCTGATCCAAATCAAAGAAAGCTACAGTAAGGCAACGGGACTCGAATTTGATCAGTTAGAACCATTGAGTATGAAAAAACTTGTAAAGGAAATTAGCTCCGAGTATTTTGGGGTATTAGAGAAAAGAGGGATATTTATTGACTTTTCTAATGAAAGCTTATTAATCTCGCTCATTTATAAAAAAAATCCAAGGGGAATTGAAGCCAGATACAACAGGCTGCTAAACCTTATTACCCACTTATTTAACACGCCAACCACTTACTTGGCAATAAGCTTAAATATTGATAAGAACAGATTGAAAAATAGAATAGGTGAAGAGTTTGAAAGATTATCTGACTCGTTCGTAGAAAAATATTCTTGGAGAGATAAATTGCTCAAAGCTATAAAATATTATAAAGAGACCGTAAATCTAAACGAGTTAGATGCTAATCTACTGAAGTTTTTTGAAGGTTTTTTGAAAGTCACAAATACGGTAGAATTACTTGGAAAAAATCTATTATCGATTGATAAAAAAAGACATCTAATAAAAAATCTCGGAGAAATTATGACAAACCTCTCCACGGGAATACTACAGTATAAAGAACTAAAAGAGCGACCCAATGCAGGAATTCTGGAAATAACCAAAGAACTAACGAATATCCTTTTTGACATTGCTGCTACCTTTGGCAAAATATTATCAAAAGAAAGCGGAAAGACAATTATGTATGGGATAACAGAAGCCTTAACCCCCTTCTATGTATTGGGTATCGAAACTCTTAACAATATAGAGGGAAAACAGATAGAGTTATTAAGAAACAAACTCGCGAAACTTCTTAAAGAGAGACATAAATTAATTGATTTGGAAATCGGAAACGGAAAGACGCAGTCCCAGTATGAAGGTGAAAATTTCTGGAATGCCCTTCTAATAGAGAGAGTTTTGTGCAATCCCACACAGGAAATCTTCCAGATATTGGGAATCCCCATAATAAACCCAACCGAAGAATTTGATTATGAAGCCTTCTTCAAACCCGTAAGAGAAGAAGAGTGGTATTAGCTAAGCTGGTGTAAAAGTAGATCAAACTTCCAAAATTTGATTGAATTTATATAAACTCGTTTGCTTGATTGTCCATTGGTGAAATTTTATAATTAACCAAATGCGGGGCGTAGCGCAGCTTGGTTAGCGCGCCTGCCTTGGGAGCAGGAGGTCGGTGGTTCAAGTCCACTCGCCCCGATAGGGAGCGCCCGTAGCTCAACAGGATAGAGCAGCGGATTTCTAATCCGCTGGTTGGGGGTTCGAGTCCCTCCGGGCGCATATAAATGGTGAGCGTAGCTCAACTGGCAGAGCGCCAGACTGTGGATCTGGTGGTTGGGGGTTCGAGTCCCCTCGCTCACCCCACATTTTAAATATTTCCAGACAAAGCTCTTAAACCAAATTCGTGTAAGCTATTTCCTATTAGATAATCAAACCCATCTAAAACTTCTTGAGTCGATAATCAAAACTCAATAAATTCTTTACAACGAAAAACCCAAAAGGTAAGAAAATTACTCAACAATCACAATCTTATTCCTGCTTAACCCTCTGTCACTCCTGTAAATTAAATAGTAAACACCTTCTTTTAAGCAAGATACGTCTATTTTTCCCTTTTCGACCTTAATTCCATCTAATAATCTACCATCTGCACTGTACAGGTAAACCTCACTTATGCTATCATCAAGCTTAACCCATTGGCCTCGCTTAACTACGAGAGCTTTTAGTTTAACTGGCTTAATATGTTCATCAATTCCACTCGGTATGCCAAACAAGGTTGCCAAAAAGTTTTTCTTTGTCATGAATGTACCAGAACTTCCAACACCTTCTACACCAAATCCAAGGAATAGAACCCTATTACCTGAAGGGTGTATCTTTAACACGCCGGCGACAGAGTCCAAATCGCTGCCGGTCAATGCTTGGTAATATAGAATTGGAAGAGTTCCAGATCCACTAATTACATCTATTACATCCTTTGAATTCTGGTTAGCATATGCCCCAGAGCCCCCGATGAGAATAGAATCATTCGCGCTAAAGATAGTTCCTGAACCCTTTAACTTTCTATCACCGGTGTTAGGTGCAATCAAATTTATGCCAACATAATCTGTTAGGAAAGAAGGATACACGGCATTAAAGCTCTCAGCGATATTTTGGCCTGAAATTATGAGGTTTTTACCACTGTTGACAGCATTTATAAGCATATTAGCATCTACAGTATCGGGCAATCTTTGGCCAGAAATATATAGGATCGTCCGGTAATCATCATAAAGATAAGGCTTTCCACTGTCGGCCTCGGAAAACCACTCATAAGCAAAATTAAGCGAATCTATGAATACCTTCAAATAACTCTTTAGGTTACTGTCATAACTACCATCCCATACCAGCACTGTATCAACGCCTAATTTAATCTGTATCGTATCAATTTTCGACATTATCCCATCCCAGGAGTAATCTAAAACTATGTTAGCGAACTGGGGAGCATCAAAATTACCAACTTGAACATTTACTGGTATCTCAACAGTATCATTAACTTGTATAACCGAATAGTTAAACAATGTGTCCATAACAGTAAGGTATTGATTAAGAGATCTAACCCTTAATATTACGTTATGAGCATCAGAGAAAGGAGCAACACTGGTGAGCGCGAGATTGATAGTGCCATTTTCATTTCTTTCGAACCTTCTGTTACTGTTTGCATCAGAAATACCCCTGAATATTGAGGTTAAATAACCAAAATTAACAGTAAGTCGAGCCTTATCCGATTGAAGAACATTACCGGCATTAAGAGTATATGATCCACTATAATCAACTATCGGATAAATTGAATCCTGTTGAACAAAGGCGACAACATAATAATAAGGTGCCCTTATCAACTGGTTTACAGAAAAGGAAAAATTATAAATAGCCGAATCTCCATGCCCAAGAGTTAAACTTGTGCCCGTGGCATTAGGCCACATACTTCTTAAAACGTATCTCAAGATATTCATATTTTGCCAGGTGTAAAAAATAGAATCTTCAAGAATGGCCACTCTTAACTTTAACTCCGAAGGAATTGGGACAGAGTTTTCTGGAGTCATAAAAACTTTAACTCTCGCATTTGCGACAAGGGTATTCGGATCAAAACTGAGAATCTCTACCTTTATAGAGCATGGGGTTACCTCCTGAAAGCTCTGCAAAACATAGTTTTCTAAAGGTGTGTAAACACCCGTCCAACCGCCAACTATTGCTTTATTACCAGCAATTAGAGAGGTGGGATACCCGGGAACGTTGTAATAGTAGAGCCTATTGACGGAATGAGAATGATAAAAGGGATCTGAGGTGCTTGGATGATATTTTATGACGGTGAGTGATTCACCATAAACAGTCTCCAATTGAGTTATAGCTTGAGCTTGATAGGGGCAATACCCGCACCACGTAGCGGTAAAATTCTCAATTAGCACATTCTTCCTGTATGCATGGGCTAAGCCCGCCAGAATAATTATTGCTGTAACAACTTTCTTCACAATCCACCTCCTTTCAACGACAAAAATTATAAGGATAAATTTAAAAAACGAAAATTTGAATAAGTGGTTTCATTAATGAATAAGTTTATTATAAGGTCTGGAGAAAAGTCCAGAACCCAAATTTGACTAAATTAAAAACTCCGAGCACCAATACCCCATTAATTATTTAAATTATCGACAACTTCCGAATCCTCCAAAAATCAGTCCAATAAATGAGAAAAGCAGGCAAGTTTGACAGTTAACTTCTTAAAATCAATAAAAAGGTAAAAACATGAATTTGCCGAATTTTCAGCCATAAAAATCTTTTTAAAGCGCAAAACAAATATTTTAAAAATCGTTTTAGGAAACATTACAACACAAATCATAAGGGGTCATCGAGCTTCCAGTGGCCTAATAGCCACTGGAAGCTCACTTTTTTCAGAGTTCAGCCCCTAATTTACCAGCTTAACTTAGGTATATTCCAATTCTATACCTTCAAGACTTATCTTTAGCCCCTTCCGGTTTTTCCTTTTTACACTTTACCAGAAAGCATCCACAATACTTTTTACCCCAAGCACGGAGTGTTTCTTTTATGTTTTCCTTTGTCTTGTTGATCCATTTCATACACACCCCCTAAAACTCCAGCTTAAGCTTGAGAGAAAATCCTCTATTCGCCATTTCATAATTTCCCGTATCCTTCCTCCACCCAGCGTCACCGAAGAAAAGAACAGAAATGTAATCGGTTAAGTAAAGATAACCTACATTTTTGATATACAAGGTTTCAGTCTGACCGTCTCTATTGTGCTCAATGTAAGGCTTCAAAATAAATCTATCCTTGATAATAGGAACCAGTCCAAAGATCTGGAAAATAGAAGTGTTCTCCTCACCATACCTGAGTATTTGAAGGTTTACACCGGCATTGAAAAGATTGAAAGGAGAAATCTTGAGTTTTAAGGTTACATTATCACTATTTTCACCGAGGTATTTCCCCTTCATAAATGAGACACCAACGTTGTTGTAGCTTGCAGGGGCATAAGAGAAGATAATACCTCCAAAAGAGTAATACCTAATGTCCTCTGGAAGATAATCGAGATACGCCAGCTCGTCTTTTACGTAGCTTAAACCCATTCCATAAGGTCCCTTTGCGCCGCTTATCTCGAAATTTAAGTATCTTTCGACAAGGTCTTCACTTGTAAGGTCTCTCAATTCATCAAAATAAACCTGGGGTTTAACGTAAGATGCCTTTCCAAGGGGAATACCGTATCCGAAATTTAACGAATATTCTCTTACATTCTCAAAATAAATGGGACTGAATGGCATCACAAAATTTTCATCAATCTGTAAAAAGGAAGCTGATGCTTCAAGTCCCTTGAATTCACTCCTTCTATAAAACCTTACGTAATACAGATTGGACTTTTCGTCAAATCTCCGCGAGATCTGAGATTGAAACCCAAATCCAATCTTTGGAACTATAACCCCACTTAAATCAATCGATGCTAAAGAATAAGACGTTGGACTCCACAAGTAAGAAGTACCTAAGTTAAAGCCGTGGACGGGCGCAAAGTTAATCTTACCAAAAGAAAGGGTATCGTAACTTTCCTCATTGAGTAAAAAGGCAATTCCACTCAACTTTTCTGACTTTGTATAAAATTTTGCCCCAAAGCTAATGTCTTCAAAAGCCCTTGTCCATATTAACTGATATGGCAGAGAGTAAAGTTCTTTGCCCTCCATGAAGATTTCCCTTTTCTCGGGGTAAAATATGGGCCTTCTTTTGAGGGAAATTTCCTTCACATCTGCTTCAATTTCAGAAAAGTCTGGTTTTACAACAATATCAAGTACCGTTGAAGTTCCCTTCTTAAACCTGAAATTGCCTCCAAAGGATAAACGATTAAAGGATAAGCTATCTTGCTTTTGGGTCCATCCTCTTACAAAAAAGCTATTCCTCATTTGAAGTGAGCTTTTATAACTCTCTTCACTTTTCAAACCTTCAAAGTCGATATTTACCTTATGCATGTGGGAAAGGGACTGGAATGAACCTTCTATATTTGAAAACTGAAACTTACCGGCACCCGCTATGAATCTACCGAGTTTCACCCCCCATGGATTCCTTGTATAGGAAATTTCAGAAAGGGGAATTAAAATTAAGACATCATAACCATAATCGGTTATCTCCGCCTTTGCCTGCCACTTGCCATCCCATTCCTCTACATTGTCACCACCTTCTGAAAGAACAAAATCCCGTTTGGTGCCTGAAGGATTCACCTGAAAGCCGTAGGCACTATTCCCATATCCTCCAGTGTCCAGAAAGAGGAGAACGAAATCGTCTGCCATGATGTCTTCCTGATCATCCTTTTTAACTGTTGAAGATATCTTCGCTTTCTGATAGTTTTTAAAATAAACGGCAAAGGTGTTGGCCGATATAAGCCCAACTCTAAAGAAAGTGGACTCTTCCGGCAAACTATCAAGACTCGGATATACCTGGTAAAGCCTCAGCGTACTATCGGGAAGAGATGCCTTTTTAAGGAACTCTTCCACACTCTCCACATAGATAGGTTCTATTATGAGTTTAGCAATTAACAGTAACAGCAGCATAAAAGCCTCCTTATGTTGAAGAATTGTGTTCCACTTTTTCTAAAAACATTTTCTCAAAACCACTCAAATCAATCTCCGCTGAGGGCAGGGCAACAATCAAACCCTTCCCTCTGGAATAATTTTCTATTAACGTCCAATAATATTCTTTTGAAACATCATCAAGATTTGCGAGCGGTTCATCCAAAATTAAAAAATCGCAATTTTCCCGCGAAAGTGCGATTAGTAAAGAAAGTTTTTGCTTCTCGCCAGCCGAGAGTTGGCTGAATTTAACATCATCCTCCCTCTCCTTAAGGATATCTTTCTTAGCAACTTCTCTTAATTTTCCGTCAGAGATAAGTGCCAGATTATCTTTTAGCGTTGGTAAAAGTAAAGGTGGATAAAAAGAAACGGATAGCCTTTTAAAGTAGTCTTTCTTACTGACTTTTTCCAGAGGTAAGGTACTATTGAGCTTAACGGTTCCTTCGGATGGATTTATCAGCCCTGTAATAATCTCAATTAATGTTGACTTTCCGGAACCATTCGGGCCAAGAATTGCATATTTTTTACCTTTCACAAACTCATAAGACAAACCCTCTATAAATCTATTGCCTCCAAAGTCAACAGCAACATTCTCAAGGCTAATAGCATTTATTGAACCCTCAAAACTCACACCTCCATTCCTATCTGCTGTGGCTTTAAACTCCTCGATTCTTTCTATAACGCCCGCGGTCGTTTGTATCTCGATAAAAATTTCAGATATGCTATCCATAGGGGATGAGATGTACCTCATAAGCTCCATAAAAGCTACAAGGCCACCCACGGTTAAATTACCCCTCACTATCTCAATGCTTCCAAAGAGAAAAACTCCCACAGGAAGAAAATCACTTAAAACGCCATAAACTCCTGAATATATACCACTTACTTCCACTCTCTTGAGTTTTATCCCCAAATAATCATTTAAAGCAGGGCTCAATATCTTTTTAACAGGAACTACAACTTGCATTAAATTTACAATTTTGAAACCCTTTAAAACTTCTAATGCAATTTCTCCGAACCTCGCTTTAAACTCTTGAAATTTTAAAGAGTAATCTCTTATTTTTTTTCCAAACAGAAGGTTTAGAAAATAGAAACCCGTGGACAAGAAGAGGACAAATAAAGTAAGCTTCCAGGAAAGTCTTAGGCAGACAATAAGACCAAAGAAAAAAATTAAAAAAACCTTTATGGCAAAGGTTGCCGTAGAAGTTAAGCTCTCTTCAATTTCGGCTGGCTCATTGAAGACTCGGGAGTAAAAATACCCTGAATCTTTTTCTTTCACCTTTTTAAAAGGTAGCTGATAATACACATAAAGAAGCTCATCCACCATTTTTTTATAAATCCCGTTCCTTAACTTCTGATCCACTAATTTGGAAAAGTAGAGGGTAAATTCTCTTAGAATAACAACAACCAAAATGAGAAGAGAATATATCCCAAGAAGCGGAAGATCTTTTGCGGGAATAATTCGATCAATGATCTCCTTGAAAATTAAAGGAACAGGTAGTTGAAGGGCTGTGCCTAAAAGGAGTAAGAATAGGGATAAAGCAAATAAACTACCCTGAAAAAGGGTGTATCTTTTAAAATACCTTATAAACAGCTTTAAATCACTTTGATGCAAAACTATGCTCCTTTAAATTGTAAATAGTTTTTAACAATAACTCAAGGCTGTATCTCCAAATTTCGCACCGATTTTTTCCCGTTTTTAATTTGTATAGAGGACATCCTCCTCCACATACAGGAAGATATTTACAGTTATAACACTCCTTGTCCAGTATCTTTAACTTTTCCCACTTAAGAACACTCCTTGCGTCCTCTCTGTAATTATCCACATAACCTATTGACTCTCTATCTCTTCCAACGAGGTCAAAGCATTTTTTGATGCTTCCATCAGCATCTATCAAATAGTGGAAGGGTGTAATACCAGCGCAAAAGACATAGGAAAGTTCCGGGTAAACCTCATAGGGGAAACCGTATTTATAAAGTAAGGGTACTATCTTCTCGGCGTAAACTTTGCCGTATTCTTCATCTCCAAAAAGATTTTCGCCAAAGTCAATTTTGTCCTTTTCGCCTGTGACCGGTGAAAAATATACCTCTAATTTATCCTTTTTTATGGAAGCAAGAAGCTTTAAAAGTCCCTCGATATAATCTATATTCACCTTATCAACATTTACTCGAATCCTTACAACAAAATCCGGGAAAGCTTCAACAACATTCTTTACGTTCTCAAAAATCCTCTCAAAAGTCCCACTGCCATTCTTCAACAATCGCCTTCTATCATGAATTTCAGGAGGACCATCAAGGGTTATCTGGGCAGATTTCAAAGAAACCTTTTCTATTAGCTCTCTTGCAGTCTCTACATCAAAGAGATAACCATTGGTGACAATATCCGACGAAAATTTAAAGCCCAATTTTCCACTCAGCCCCGCAAAAAACTGGCCAAATTCAAAGAGTTCATCTTTGCACAATAAAGGTTCACCCCCGTAAAAGGATAGGGAAACATCCTCTGGTTTAAAAGCATCTATTTTTTCCCTAATAAACTCAAAGACTTTTTTCTTAGTTTCTTCAGAAAGCTTCACATTTTTTATCCCTGATTCAAAGCAATAATAGCAACCAAAGTTACAGCCCGTCGTGGGAACAACGGTAAAAAGAAGCTTCCGAGAATAATACCTGCTCATAAAGAAATTTCTCAAATAATAGCCCTTTTCATCAAATCTGTTGTCCACGATAAATCCCGCATCAATAAATTCTTGCAAAATTTTTTCATCATTAATTTCAGGGAATTTTCTGTAAAACTCTTCATACTGCTTGTCCAGTAAAACAAAATTCTTAGTTAAAATGTTATACAGCAAAAGTCCGTCTTCATGTTCAATTTCGATGTTATAAAAATTTTTATGAAATCCCATTTCAACCTCCCTCTTCTTTTAAGACCGGAAGGGAGGCACTTTTCTAAATCTACACCACTTCCTTTCTACAAATCGTTAAAAAGCAACCACAGATAGGTGGTAATATGGTTGGAAAATTCACTTTTTGGCTATTGTTAGAATTAATTGCCTTCATCTTTCACCTCCTATTGTTGCTCGCTTCCCCTCGGTGCCCTTTGGTCACACCTTGTGAGGAAGCAGCCACATATGTAATCTATAATGCCTTTTTGAGGCCCATCTTCTCTGTTTATGTACCTCATCTTTCCCTCCTTCCGTTATTTGGCTACCCTCCCTTCCGGCATACTTTTTATTGTGCAAAAAGTATGCCAAAAGGAAGTTAAGATGTAAGTTATTGTAATTCATAAAAATGTGAAAATGGAATTATTTCTAAGGTGCGAAAAATTTTTCGCACTTTAAAAAGTGAGATCTAAGACTCTAAAACTCTTGAAGTTAGAGTGTGAAAAAAATTTCAGCAAAAATTCCAAATTTTCACATAAAAAATGGGGCGACCTTACGGTCGCCCCATACGGAAGGTAACCCTCAAGGTCTTATAGCTTCTTGTGGCAGAACCACCAGTCGTAGCAAGTGTATTCTTTAAGCCTCTTTTCAGCAGTTTCTACATCAGATGCTGGTGGAATAATAACCTCGTCACCGATTAGTTCATTATTCGGCCAGTTGGCGGGTAACGCCACATTGTGCTTATCGCTCATCTGTAGGCCCTTTACCATTCTCAAGATTTCATCCATATTTCTTCCAAGCTCTTGTGGATAATAAAGTACTGCTCTGAGAACACCTTCTGGGTCAATAATGAATACAGCCCTGACAGTATTTGAACCTTTGGAGGGATGGATCATACCCAATAATTCAGCTATCTGGCCCCTGTCATCAGCTATCACTGGGAATTTTATTTCTATGCCCAGTTTTTCCTTTATCCACTCAATCCACTTTATATGGGAGAAAACCTGGTCAATGGATAGGCCTATAAGCTCTGTGTTTAGTTTCTTGAACTCATCATACCGTTTCTGGAAAGCAACGAATTCGGTTGTACACACCGGAGTGAAATCAGCGGGGTGGCTGAACAGAACCACCCATTTCCCTTTATAGTCTTCAGGGAACTTAATTACCCCATGAGTTGTTTTTGCTGTGAACGAGGGTACTTTTTCACCCAATAGTGGCAGCCCCATTTTAACCTCCTTGTTTTAAATACAACTTTGTAATCATTTTAATTTTATACCTTATTCCTCGTTTTGTCAAGGGGGGTACTTTACTCCGCGTGATTGTACTGGAATCACCAATTCAACAAGAACAAGCAGGCAAATATTAAATCCAGATACAAAATTTATCTCTTGATCCATTTTTTAGAGCTACGTAACTGTAAAAAATAGCCCTTACCGAATCAAGTTATGAATTTTCTCCCTTTTTGCATTATAATAATACACGATCTGGGGATGTAGCTCAGCTGGGAGAGCATCGGCTTTGCAAGCCGGGGGTCAGGGGTTCGAATCCCCTCATCTCCAGTTTATTTTTTTAGAGAGTTAAGAATTTCTTTGGCTTTCTCCCGAGCCTTTCTATCGTAACTTTCAAGAGTTTCAAGAGTTATGTTTTTAACATTTTCAAAACTCGAACAGGTTTCTGTCACGATCCTTTCAATATCAAGAAAACTAATATATCCTTTCAAAAAGGCGTCAACCGCAATGTCATTTGCTGCGTTCATAACACAAGGCATCACACCTCCAGCCTTTAGCATTTCGTAAGCCAATTTAAGTAAAGGAAACCTGTCAAAATCTGGCTTATAAAACTCTAACCTACCGACTTCAGTAAGATCAAGCTGCACAAAATCACATTCCCACCTTTCAGGATAAGTGAGAGCATATTGAATGGGTATTTTCATGTCAGGATAAGATAAATGAGCAACAAAGGCACCATCTCTTAACTTTAACATACCATGGACAATAGATTGGGGGTGAATCAAAACCTTTATCTTTTCAGGAGGAAAATCAAAAAGCCAGTAAGCTTCTATGACTTCTAACCCTTTGTTCATAAGAGTCGCTGAATCAACCGTTATCTTTTTCCCCATCTTCCAGACTGGATGCTTTAGCACATCATCAATTGTTACCCTTTTCATTTCCTCACGGGTAAAAGTCCTAAATGGGCCACCTGAAGCAGTCAAGATTAATTCATTAGCGTCCCCCCTGTATTTTTCAAAAAGCTGAAAAAGAGCAGAATGTTCGGAATCGATAGGTATTAGTTCGCCACTGGAATTCAGCCAGGTTTCTTTAACAATCTTCCCAAAAGAAACAAGGGTCTCTTTGTTTGCCAGCGCGACCCTTTTACCACTCTTCAAGCCATGAGTAGTTGGATAAACTCCGATATTTCCCGATGTGGCTACAACAATTATATCAACATCTTCTCGCTCCGAGACCTCAATTAAGCCTTCTTTACCATACAGAGTAGTTACTGGAGGTGACGAGACTTTCAAATTTCCTGTAATTACAGCAAGTTTCGGCTTAAATTCACGGATTATCCTGTAATATCCTTCTAAACTTTCGTGGACTGAAAAGGCAACAAGTTCAAACTTATCTCTATATTTGGAAATTACCCTCAGGGTATTTGTGCCGATACTTCCCGTCGCTCCAAAAAGGGCTACTCTACTTCTTTTCATCTACTATGAGCTTTTGTATCAACTTTTCAAACTCATCCTTCGAAACAAATCCAACCTTTACATCGTGGATATAGCCTTCTTTGTCAATAATAAAAGTTGTAGGGATATACTGCAGGCGATAAATTGCATTATAACTTTCTAAAATTTCCTTCGTCGCCATTGCAACTGGGTAATTCATCTTGTTTTTTCGGTAAAATTCTTTAACCTGGTTAACACTTCTATCAACGGAAATGCCTATTATTTCGAGTTTCTTACCATATTTTTTCTTCAACTCCACAAAACCAGGAATTTCCTTCCTGCAAGGAGGACACCAGGTTGCCCAGAAGTCAAGGATTACTGCCTTACCCCTCAGGTCAGAGAGGCTCACCATCTTCCCATCAATTGTTGTGACAGTAAAATCTGGTGCAATTTTCTTTTGCTGAGCCGAGAGAATCCCTATGAGAAGCAGAATCGCACCAAATATTTTAAACTTCATACAACCTCCTTTGAAATGTTAATTTCGAGTTTTATAATTTTAAGGGAGCATTAGAAAATTGCAAAAGTCTTTGAAATCTGTACTACTTTGTTATCTTTTGGGTATTGGGTTTGTTTCAGCCGAAAAATATAGGGGAGAAATCTTCCTCCTTTTAAGAGACCCAGTATCTACAGCAAAAGGGAATACAGGTGTTTCCGACCCTCAATCCTTAGGCACCATTTTATTAAATCCTTCCTTGGTCAATCTGGTAAGTCCTGGAGCATACTTTTCCCATTTTGAGGGTTATAATGGTTTGATAGCTGTGGAGAATTTGAGTGTTAAGATCGATATAGGCGGGGTTTTGAACAAAAGCGCTATCAATATTTTTTATCTTCACTCTGACCCTTTAGAAGTCACAAAGTTAAAGGACGAAAACCTTGGTATTGTAGAAGGAAATATTGAAGTTATTGGGACTCACCTTTACAGATTTTTTCTACTCTCCTGGATAACTGGCAAAGAAATCAGCAAAAAATCTTATTTCGGTGTTAGTATTAAATTATTCCGTGAATCCTTTTATAATTACGCCGAAAATGGGGCGGGAGTTGATCTTGGATACTTTATTCATCTTAAAAACTTAGCAGTCGGAATAACTGCAAGAGATGTCTTTTTCTCAATATTCAAGGGAAAGTCATTGGAAGTCGCATACCCATCCTTTGTCTTAGGATTGACAAAGATTTCTAAAAGTATGAATTGGATCATGGAGGCTGAACTTTTCAGTGACGGCCCATATCCAGGTGCAATAATTAACTTGGGAAGATTGAGTATGGATTTTAAGTTCGGTGCAGAGTATAGACCGACAGACAATCTTGCGGTGAGAATAGGATTTTATAGAGGATATTTCAACGGGGGTGCAGGCATTAATTGGAAAAAATTAAATTTAGATTACTCAATCTCACCCAATCCCGAGCTTAATGTTACTCATAAAATCGGTGCAGGAATATGCTTTTGAGAAAGGGCATACATCTGTCAACCATTATTCTATTATTTCTCTTAAAGCATTTACACAATTACGGTGACAAAAAAGCCGGTCTCATCTTAATGTTATCCCTCAGTGCCATCGCAATCTTGCTTGAAATTATTAGAAACAAAATACCAAGACTAAAAAATCTCTTTCTGAAAATTTTTTCTCCCCTTTTAAAGGAGGAGGAAAAGGCCGGAAAAATAACAGGTGCATCTTTCTTAATAATTTCAATGACATTGAGCTATGCCATTTTTGACTTTAAGTACTTTTATTATGCATCTCTTATTGCGATTCTTGTTGACGGGTTAACACCATTAATTACGTTCCTTATTTTTAGGAAAAATAACAAGGACCACCACCACCTTATAACATTTCTAATTTCTGCGATAATTGTAGCCTTTATCGTGAATTCCGGGCTTCCGTTAATCGTAAAGTTAATTACAAGCATACTCATCTCTTTGATAGAATACATTAACCCACCTCCTGATGACAATTTTTACGCAGAATTTTTTGGAACCTTTATAATTTATTTACTGGCAAAGCTTTTCAGCTAAAAAAGGAGGAAACAACAATGAAGAAGGTATTAGGGGTATTAATTCTTGTTGCAACGCTATACGCTCAATCTATTGATGAAAAGTTACAACAGGCAAAAATACTTGAAGAAAGAAAAGATTTTGAAAATGCCCTCTCCATTTATAAAGAAGTTTTAGGTTCAAGAGAATTAGACAAAAACAGAAAATTTGAAGTTTACCTCAACATAGCAGACTTAGAATTAGACAAGTTTAACAGGCCTGACTCGGCCATTAAATATTTACAGGCAACAAGGAAAGATTTTACCGATGCTTACAGAAAAATGGACGAAGTTTTTTACAGGCTCGGTCTCGCATATGAAAAGCTGGGCGATTATCAGAACGCAGCCGAGGCTTATCAAACAGTAGCAGTCCGATTCCAGAAGAGCAAATACCTCCCTGATGCCTTAGACGGTGTGGAAAGGGTTTTCAGAAAGAACTTCAAAGAGTACGTTGCCTTCGTGGGAGATGAGCCTATTACAAGGCTCGAACTGGAAAGAGAACTGGAAAATATTCCACCCTTTGCAAGGGCACAATACGAAACCGAAGAAGGGAAACAAAAACTGCTGAAAAATCTCATCCAGAAAAATCTTCTTGTAAAAGAAGCAGAAAATAGGAAGTTGTATTTAGCCTCTTCTTACCAAGAAGAAATGAAAAGGGCGCGTGAACAGGCTTTGATAAGGGCTCTCTATCAAAATATCTCTCAGAACATTTCCGTTGATGAAAAAGAAATTAAAGAATATTACGAAAAGAACAAAGATTCAAAATATAGAATTCCTGCTTCAGTGACATTTCGCGCAATCATCGTAAACTCAAAGGAAACAGCGGATACTGTATACAACCTACTTAGAAAAGGCGTCGACTTTGACACCCTTTTTAACAAGTACAACACTGATGAACAACTCAAATCGACATCTGGCCTCAAAAAAGATGTTCCAGAAAGCGGAAAACCTCAAGAGCTTGTAAGTGCAGCATTAAAAATGAAAAAAGGCCAAATTAGTATGCCAATAAAACTGGAAAAAGAAAACAAGTACGCCGTAATAAGAGTGGAAGAAGAACCCAAAAAAGCCTCATACAGGAAACTCGATGATGTCAAAGATGAAATCGAAAGAAATTTAAAGGCGGAAAAAACTAAAAAGGCATGGGAAAGTCTTATCGACACTCTGTGGCAAAAATACAATGTAAAGATTGTTAATGAAGGAAAACAGGAATAGAATTGTTAAAGCAACCGTTATTTACTTTAATGAAAACCTGGGTTCGGGTATCGCCAGAATAGAAAATACTCAGGAGCGCATTCGTTTTAGCTACAAAGAAATCGAAGGGATGGAGGGATTTAGACTTCTTTTTGCAGGGGATAAAATTGAAATTATTTTCACTGAACAGGGCAAAAAAGTGAGGAAATTGAGTGAGAGTCCGTTACGAGCTGATTAAGAAAGAAAAACATACTGGTGCTCGGCTCGGTTTGCTCCATACGCCACACGGAATTGTTGAATTACCAAATTTTATGCCTGTTGCGACCCAAGGAACTGTAAAGACCATGGCGCCAAAGGACCTCGAGGAAATAGGGGTGCAAATTATCGTTTCCAACACCTACCACCTCCACTTGAGACCCGGAGAAGAACTTATTCACAAAGCTGGCGGCTTACATAGATTTATGGGCTTCAAGGGGGCAATCCTTACCGATTCCGGGGGATATCAAATTTACAGCCTTGCAGACTTAAGAAAACTTGAGGAAGACCGGGTGGTTTTTAAATCGCACATAGACGGTTCTACAATAACCTTTACCCCGGAGAAAGTCGTGGAAATACAAGCCAAATTGGGATCTGACATAGCAATGATTCTGGACTGGCCTACACCCTATCCGTCAACTTACAAAGAGGCAAAATTTCACATGGAACTTACCACCAAATGGGCTGAGAGAGCTATAAGATACAGAGATTCAGCCTATCGGGAAGTGAGTCTCTTTGGAATAATTCAGGGCAGTACCTATGATGACTTGCGAGTTGAGCACACAAAAATACTCTCGGAAATGCCTTTTGAGGGCTATGCCATTGGCGGATTAGCACTTGGTGAGCCGAAAGTAGAAAGAGATAGGATAATCGAAAAGTTATCGCCCTATTTACCCGAAAACAAGGTAAGATACTTGATGGGAGTAGGTTATCCAGATGATATCCTCTCTGCTGTGATAATGGGCGTTGACCTCTTTGACTGCGTTCTACCCACGAGAAACGCAAGAACGGGAACCGTTTTTACCTCCTTTGGGGAACTAACTATCCGAAATGCAACTTATAAAGAGGATTTTTCTCCCTTAGACCCGAATTGCAATTGTTATACCTGCCAAAACTTTTCAAGGGCATACATCCGACATCTATTTAATGCGGGCGAAATTTTGGGACCAAGGCTTGCAACCTACCATTCTCTTTACTTTTTTATAAGTCTAATGAGGAAAATACGAGAAGCAATTAAAGGAGATTATCTCCTCGACTTCAAAGAAGAATTCCTGAAAAAATATAACTCGGAAATTCAAAAATTATAAACAAACCAAGATAAATCCTCTTCGCCACCATTGATTAAATCGACTATCTGGAGGTTAACGTAATTAACGAAATCATTTATAACTATTGAATCATCGATAACTTTTGAAGTAACCCCCTCCCTGTAGACATCGCCATTTACGTACACCTTGTAAGAGTAGACACCCTCAGGTTCAACTTGCACTTTAAGAGGAGCAACACCAGGACAAATACTCTCCTTCAAATTCTCTTGCACTGAAACTGAGATTACCTGCGGAACCTTCCCGTCACGGAGTAGCAGCAACCTCAGCGCAGCACCGAAAGAAAAAGCAAAGATAAAAACCATACTTAAAAGTCCGGCGAATCGCCTTACTTTCAACCTTCTTATACCCCTCCTCACCTTTATATCCAGTTCTGGAGGGGGTGATTTTCTTACTTTATAAAAAACTTCCACTTCATTTACCATTAATAACACCCCCTGTTAATACCTTTTTCAAACTTTTTTTTGCATTATTTAGACGAGATTTCACCGTACCTATCGGGATATTCAAAAGTCGGGCAATCTCTTCATATTGAAAACCTTCCATATAATAGAGTGTTAATATTTCTCTTTCCCAATCCTTTAGTTTTTCTAATGCCCTTTCCACTTTAACCGCATCCTCTAAATCCATTTCTTCAAGAGGCCCCGGGTCGTCAATACTATCGTCATTAGCGTATTCCTCAAAATAGAGTGGATTAAATTTCTTCTTTTTCCTGAAAAAGTCATTTACATGGTTTATGGCTATACTCATAACCCACGTTTTAATCGAACTTTCACCTTTAAATTTGCCAAGATTTTTGTAAATTTTAATAAAAATCTCCTGTGTCAGGTCAACTGCCTCATCGTAATCATTTAGTCTCCAGAAAACATAGTTAAAAACCATCTCTTTATAATCGCTATAAACCTCCTCAAACCTAACAGCCATTTCTTATTTAGACGTAAATTTAACGCTAACTGTTCAAAAATTACAAAACGAACCTTCAGTTTTATCGTAAGTAGAAAGTCACAGGGATTACAACTTATAAGTCAAACAACCTAACTGAAAAACCTTACAACGCTTAACACTTAAGTACAAAACTTGCAAAATTGCATCTTGCAAAATATAATTAAGTCAAATGATAAAGATTCTGCTTTCAAAATTATACAACTTGGGTTTAAATTTGTGGTATTTGTATGATGAAGTTC
>CAZZKY010000126.1:0-6986 GCA_964654765.1 uncultured bacterium
CCCAGTCGCCCATAGCACCGAGAAAACTTCCATCACTGCTAATATCAACAGAAAAAACCCTGCCTGATACAGAATCGTTTTCCCAGAGTAAGTTGGATGTAGGCAAGAGTGCGTATAGTTTTACCTTTCCCACAAGGGCAATAAATAAAATGGAATCGCTCTCGGGAATTGCCATATCCAGAACTCCGTAGTAATCGTTTGTGGTTTCCGTATGTAGAGTGTTGCCCAAAAGATCAATCACTTTGCCTCCACCCAGTCCACCCCAGAATAGGAAACTCTCGTTAGGAGAGAACTTTAGAAAACCTGCTACAATCTCATTATCAGATACCCGAAGTATTAGATTTCCTGAAATATCATAAAGGTAAATATCGCCCATATCCCTTGCTATGTAGTTTCCTTTTTTGCTAATCGCGACGCGATTCGAAGAGCTCCCATATTGATCCCCTGCCTTACACCATATTATTTGGCCTGTTTTAGTAAAGAGGGAAAGAGGGTTACCGAGAACAAAGTAGTTACCGTCTCCTGATATTTCAGCGGGGCCTCCAAAAGCGTAGCTTGAATTATTGTAAGTGAAACTATCGGCATCGAAAATTACATCCCCATTTTTGCTTAATATTTTTGTGGTATATTCACAGGCTAAAAGAATGTAGTTTCCATTGTCGGTGATTTTTGCCCCATAACTTATCCAGTCTTGTACCTCTTCAGGACCCGCAAAAGTATTAACCCAGACCTTTGGAATAGTGTATTCCCACATCTTGCTTCCATTTGTTCCACTGAAGCCAGCTACTTTATAATTGGTTTCGTCATAACCTAAAAGCCAAGAACCGTCCTTTGCCATATCCAGCAATTTGTATCCTGTAATGGTAAATTTCGCGGTTGCATTTTCGTGAGGTATATTGTTGTCATTTTCTTTGGCACAGCTCTGGATAAGAACCAGAACTGGAATTGCTATGAACATAGCGTATTTTATCTTTGTGAAATTCATCATTCCTCCTTATGCCCTAATTATACACCTGAGTTTATGCAATAAAGATTTAAGCTTGAGAGGCGCACTGAAAGAGAAAATTACCTTTCAAAAATTTGCTTGCCCGCTCTACCTCGCTCTTTTTAGGCTAATTCTTGCAGTAAGGAGGAGGTCGGTGGAGAAAAGTTTAATAATTAGTGCAGTAAGAAGAATATTGAGCAAAATCAGATATCCAATTCCAAAGAAAATATCTTTTAAATAACCCAGCATATAGAATCTGTAAAAGTAGAAGGGGTGAGTGAAGGGTATCAGGTACATAAGGGTTTTTGCTGTAGGGCTTAGCTCCATAATGTCAATGGTAAAGCTCAGAAAATACGGTATTAATAGTAGGATCATCACAGGAGTAATAGCCAGTTGGGCAGAGCGGGTATCTTCGACGAAAAGAGAAATAATCGTCGTCATCAAAAGGCCAGTAAGGAGAGAAAGGAATATGCAAATTCCAAAGAGAACAATCCCTTGAACGGGAAGGGCAAGTTCGTAATTTTTTGCGATTTTAGCCAGTTCGCTTAAAGCTCCACCAGTTCCCGCAAACATATATCCTCTAAATCCATACATATATGCTCCTGCGAAAACACAGGAGAGAATGACAGCGGAAATCATCTTTGCAAAGATGATCGATGCACGGGATACGGGAGTGGTTAAAAGGGTTTCGAGGGTTTTGTTTTCCTTCTCTTGCCCCATAGCGGTGGCGATCATTTGAGAAGTAAAAACCAAAAGGAGAAAGAGAATGACGGGAATGAAGATAGATTGCTGCATCATATAAGCAAATACGGCGTCCGATGATGCTTTAATGATTTTTCCTTTTAAGTAAACATATTCCTCAGTGGAAATGGGTTTTGTGAGGAATTCCGGGTCCTCCCCTCTGGCCTTCTCAAGGATAAGTTCTCGGGATATAGATGCGTTCAAGCTGTTAATGATGCTGGAAAGTATTGTTTTTTGGATTCGCTCTCTTATCCCGAGAGATTTAGTAACTGAATAGATCTCTATTTTTGCTTTTCTTCCACCTTCAATTTCCTTAGAAAATCCCTCAGGTATCACAACCACGTTTCTGATGTCCGATTCGTAGGCGTTCTTCATCCATTCATCAGTGGTATTGCCTTCAATTATATAGACATTGAAAATGTTTCGCAGTGTGGTTTCAACAGTCTTACTGTATTTTCCTTCATCAAGCATTACGAGGCCGATTTCTTTCCTTTCTTCGATTTTTTTACTTTCTGATTCACCTATTTTCCCAATTACCTGGAACATTACGATTATAATAACAAAGGATGCGATGAGCTGTTTGTTTATAAGCTCCCTTAGTTCCTTAATTAACAGTGCCGCAAACTTTCTCATTTTACTGCCTCCACAAAGACTTCTTCCAGATTTTTAACACCATATTTCTTTTTTAACTCTTCGGGTCTTCCCTGTTCAACGATTTGGCCTTCATGGATAAAAGCGACTCTATCGCAAAGATATTCAACTTCCAGCATATTGTGAGAAGAGAGTAGAACCGTTTTACCTTCCTTAGCGAAATCCTTAATGATTTTTCTTATCTCGTGAGCGTTCAAAACGTCAAGGCCGGACGTGGGTTCATCGAGAATGGCAAGCTTTGGCTCGTGCATAAGGGCCCGAGCAAGGAGCAATTTTCTTGTCATACCCTTACTGTATGTAGAGACTTTGGAGTATATCCGGTCTCCAAGGTTTGCAATTTCTATGGCGCGGGATACCATCATTTCAGCTTCTTTTTTATTATCAGAGTAGAGCTGAGCCATAAGCTTAAGGTAATCAATGCCCCTCAGGTTCCGATAAGCTCCCGCCTCTTCGGGCAAGTAACTAATAAATTTGCGCACCTTAGAAGCGTCCTTTTGGACGTCAAGGCCTAAAATCTTCACCTCGCCACCAGATGGAGTAAGCAATGTTGAAATAATTCTCAGAGTGGTGGTTTTTCCGGCTCCATTAGGACCTATAAGCCCGAAAATTTCTCCCTCTTCTGCAAAGAAGGAGATACCTTTCAAGGCTTGTACCTTTCCATAGTTCTTGAATAGCGAGTTTACTTCTAATACTGGCATTTTATCTCCTCGAGTTTGAAAATTATAAGGCAATGGCATAGTTTTATTGTAAAATTTTGCTAAAACTGGAGATGGAATTTCTGGAAGTTAGATTTCAGGGGTCGGGAATATTGAATATAGACTGTATGAGAATTATAATTTACCTGATGGAAACATCCAAAGTTTGTAAGATTAGAATTTATAAAACGGTTCCTTTTTCGAATGCAGGGCAATTTTTGAAAAGTAAATTGTAGGCGTTTGCGATATGTTAGTTGTAGTAAGTTTCTTTGTAGCCTTTTTTGTAGCGTGGTATGTTAGCAGGCATTTTGCTACCTTAAAAATCGTTCAAGATACTCCAGGAAGTGGGCCTCAGAAAGTTCATCCTGAAAAGGCATCCAGGCTGGGTGGAGTGGCGATCATCCTCGCATTGGTGATTGCAGCATTGATAGTTAGACAGAAGGATTTACTCCTTCTAATTTTTACCTCTTTACCTGTTTTCCTTGTGGCGATTTATGAAGACATATTTCAGAGAATAAGGCCCTCTGTAAGATTGCTTGTAACCTTTGTATCAGCGCTCGCTTTTTGTGTAGTTTTCGAAATCTACATAGCTTATGTTGACATACCCCTTTTCGATAGAATTCTCAGTATACCCTTTTTCGGATTGATTTTTACTATGTTTGCCATTGGGGGAATTACTAATGCGTATAATATTATAGATGGATTGCACGGTCTTGCCAGCGGGCTTGGCATAATCGTATTGAGTTTTTACGGGTTAACGGCTTTTCTTGTGGGTGACGGACTTGTTTTTACTATTTCAATACTTATGGTCTTCGCTCTCCTCGGCTTTATTTTTAACAATTATCCCACGGGGAAAATTTTGTTGGGTGATAATGGCGCGTACTTCTTGGGGTTTATTGTTGCTACAACCTCAATTCTCCTTGTTTACAGAAATAGTGGGGTATCGCCGTGGTATCCTCTCCTCTCTGTGGCCTACCCTTTTACGGAGACTATCTTTTCAATCTACCGCAGACGCTTTGCCAAGAAAAAGGCGGCAATGGAAGCCGATTTTCTCCACATGCATTCGCTCGTGTTTAAGAGGTATATCAGGAATAATGCGAAGACTTCTCCCTTATTCTGGGCAGGTGGCTTCATAACCTGCCTTTTGGCCTTTATTTTCAGGTCGAATACGAAGGTGCTGATTGGTTTATATGTGGTTTATTTTGTGGTATATGTTACGAGCTATCTTAGAATTACCAGGTTTAAGAACAAACACGTGAATATATCTTTTTACAGTAGACACTCTGCTAAGTGAATGCGCTTAAAAAGCTTTAACATACTTAAAAAATTCCTGCGCTTCCGTATAGTTTTAGTCTGAACTCATTCCCTTTATTGCCCATTATGTGCTTATAGTTCCAGATCCAATCATATTCTAAGGTTGAACGGATAACGAAACGAGAGGTGTGATAATCAAATTCAATGCCAGAGCCAAAGCGCTTCTCCACAATTCCGGTTAAAAAGTATTCTCGGGGGTAATCGAGTCCCCTTTCCCAGTATATGTCTTTCTCCTCAGCGGCTGCCTCTCCTTTCCTCTTAAACCAAAAACTGGTTTTTAGGTCAAATCTTTTACTCAAATGTTTTCTTGTAAAAATCTCAATTTTGTCAAAGTCATTTTCATTCAGTGCGCCCATCACTTCTCCGCGATTGTTATAGTACAATAAACTGAGGCCGTGAGTGTAGGTCCAGCGAGTAGCACCGGTATACGCTATTCCTGAGACAGATTCTCTTAGCGGAAAATCTACAACATAGCTTTTGCAAATCCACCCAAGTTTATGTGGTGCCCATTGGTCGGGATCGGGTAGGTGAAAGTCATCTATTAATAGCTCTATATGTGAAGAAAATTTCTCACCCCAGTAATTGGCTGCGAAAATCCAGAATACATTGTGTTCACCCCCTTCTCTTGAATCAAGGACTCTCGGATGGTAAATCATAAAAGGGTTAAGAAAATACCAATCTGGCATGTTAGTATTAGAATAGTGAAGAGCCACTTCTGTGAATGAAACGGTTAACCGGTTCATTTTGAATTCTAAGGAGTGAAGCGAGAGGTATCTGTTGTAAAGCTTGCCGATTTCGTAATATTTACTTGTATCAGTAGGTACTTTGGAGTCCAGTTGGCCTAAATAGAAAGAAAAGTTGAATTTTTTACCTTTGAAGATGCTTAAAAATCCGTCTAAGGGTGGATCTTCTTCAGCCATTAGTCCTTCTAAGTTAAGCTGTATCTTGTTTCTTCCCACCATAAACATGAAACTTTGAAGCTCGTAATACAAGTAGGCTCTTGAATAGGCTCCACATAGTACATTTTGCCATTTTGCTGAGGGCCAGCCTCTCACTTTACCTAATCTGAATAAGGGTTCAACGACAATCCCTAAATTATCGTGGGTGTAAAGTAATCTTGGGTAAAAATCAAAGGTACCAGCAGAGTCATAATAATACTCAAAATTTGTCGAAAAGGCATAGTTCATACAGTTGCTGTACCAAACAGTTTCCGTGCCAATAAATCTGGTGGGAATTGAAAATCGCGTGTTTAAAAGCTTTTTGTGAGAAGTCCTTAACAAGGTCTCAAAAAGAATATCTTCCGGTAATGCGCTTTGGTAGCAAATAATTAATAGGATAGCAAAAAAATTCATGGTTTTAATATTTCCTCAATTATCTTTCGGTATCCTTCCACTACTTTTTGCCAGTTGTACTTTTCGGCTTTTATTCGTTCGTAGAATTTCAATCTTTCATTTAGCATAGTATCTTGAGTTAATTCTAAGTTTTCTATGATTTTTTTAAGTTCATCTTCGGTTTTAAAGTAAAGGCCGTATTCTTCAAGAACCTCCCTGTTAAAGGGAACATTGTAGGCGATTATTAAGTTATTGCATGCGATCGATTCAAGGAGCGAAGGATTTGTACCGCCTACGCTGTGACCATGGATGTAGGCAAACGCGTATTTCCTTAAAGTGTTAAGTTTTATGTTGTCAAAAATGGGCCCTGTAAAAACTACCCTTTCTCCTTTTAAAGAACTTGGCTCTTCAATGTCTGACACAATCACGAGCTTCTTTTTAGAACTACTTCTCAAAAATCCATTTATAATTGTTTGGTGGTTATTTTCAGGCACGTTTCTTCCGACAACGAGATAGTAATTATTCCTTTCTATGTCGTATTTCTCTCTAAGCTCATCCCACTTCTTTTCGTCCGTTAGGCAGTCATTACAGCCGTATGGTATAAAAATCCATTTTTTGTGGTAAGTTTCCTCTATATACTTTCCAATACCTGTGTTATCGGCAACTATAACATCTGAAATTTTAACAGATATTGCCTCTACTAATTTTAGAAAAGACCTACCCAAAAAATTCCACTTTTTTCTTTTCCATTCAAGACCGTCGGGATTAAGGATCATTGGAATACCAAATAATTTTGGAATCCACGCAGTAAGTCCGCTTGAAACTCCTAAGTAGATTATGAACTTTACCTTTTCTAAAAAAACAGCATTAAGAGTAGCAAGGTTGCTTAATACAAGCTTTTCGAGAGATTTTAAAGGAGGGGCTTTTATAAAAATCCGCTTTATTCTTTTATCGTACTCCAAATTTTTAAGTGTGTTTACACAGTATATTACAGGAAGATAATTCTTATCGGCAAGATGCTGTGCTAAGTAGTGAGCAAAAACCTCAAAACCACCGTACCTTGGAGGCAGTCCCCTTGAACCAATTATAGCAACCTTTATTTTATGTGTTGGTGTTGATTGCTTCTTCATAAATTTGCATCAATAAATTATAATTCACTTCTGGTGTGTATTTTTGGAGGTATTCTTCTCGTGCATTTTTTCCCATCTCGTAGGCAAGTTCACGGTTATGGTAGAGAAATAGGATTTTTTCTGCTAAGTCCTTAGGATT
>CAZZKY010000127.1:0-2174 GCA_964654765.1 uncultured bacterium
TAAACCGCCTTCAGTATATTTGAAACATCTATATTTTTGAAATTATAAATTTTTGAACATATGGCACTTGCAAATGTATTAGGAGATGGAGGAAATATTGAATCAACAACATCGCCCCTATTAAAAGGTTTCCCTGAACCGAAAAATAAAACATCATAAGGGGTCATTGTGAATTTAATCATGGATAAATCCTCCTTATTAAATTGTGACTTTTAAGTGTTGATATAAAATCATCGAGGGCTTGCCATTCAATAGATGGAAGATTTACTTTTATATTTGAAAAAGTGAGCTCTGAATTTTGAGGTCTAAAAGTAGATTTCATAACAACAAAAAGACCTTCATAATCATTTTGATTTTGAATAATTTTTATCACCAAAGGAGAAGCTCTTCTTAAAGTTTCATCTCCTTGTTTTAAATCAACCCTTCCTCCGTATCCTCTTTTTCTAGTTTTTGGGTTTTCTAAAGATGAATAAAAGAAGTTCAAAGGTAATCCAAAAATTGCTCTTTCAAAAGTTGTATCATTAACTCTCTCACCTTGTAATATACTTTTTGCGTTGTTATAATCTGGCTCTCTATAACTCCTATAAGCCATAAGTAAAAATCCCATAAAGTCAAGAAAGTTTTCCCAACTATTTAAACTATTTCCACTCCAAGAATTTTTAAGATATTTACCTTCTCTATTGTTCTGAACTTCACCTAACCAATCTTTATACTTTCCGTAGTTTACTTTTTCAACCTTATAGATTTCAAAATCTCCGAAAATATATGGAATATCTTCTCTGCCCTGAGAATTCAAAATTTCCTTTATTTTTTCTAAATTTTGTTTTACCCAATCTCCCAAATTCCCACTTGGCACGAAACTCAAATCAAAACAATTATTCAAATCAAAACAACTATTTGCTTTATTTTTCCCATTTTCTATTATGCTTTCAATCTTTATTGAACCAAAACCTCTTCTTGCCCTGCTTCCAAAATTTCCGAGATTAAAAGCAAGCCACAATGCACAAAAGAATTTTTTTATGTCACCTTCTGTTGACTTGGGATGAAACAAAATTCTAACTTCAAACTCTGTATTTTCAGGAATTGCTTTTCTTCTCGTCCTTCTTAGAGAAAATCCTAAATATTTATATCCACTTAGACCTGTTGACGAAAAATCTGAAGGGCTTAAATCAGGTACATTCAAATGTATTCTCACCAATCCTTGATTCGAAGTTTCACCCGCCCAGCCAAAAATTCTTTTTTCATCTTCAAAAGATCCACCTGCGACTCTGAACCACCATCTTAAAAGACCATTTATGCTTTGTGTTCTCAATTCAGGCTGCTGATTTGCTCCGCCCATAAAAAGCGGAGTTATGACTTTTAGTTTACATTCGAAATTATAATTCATCCTACTTTCCTCCTTCTACGGCATTAACTTCCACAAAATCATTTTTTCAACCGCTTATATTATATTATATGTTTCAATTTTTTCCTTTTGCTCCATTCCGCGCCTCACCAAACTCTTAATCATGATAACATATTTCTCCAATCCTTAAGTTCATAAATCTGCCAACTCCTCAACCACTTTTTAATTGTTTCACCTCCCACAGTTTTTAATACTGAATATTATATATACCCCTCTTTCAAAAATCAACAAATTACCATCCTCTCAACACTCAAAAAACCAAACTTCTCTTAAATTCCTCTTTGGCACATTGCGACTATATTAACGTCAAGCGGTAAAGTCGACCTTTCGAAAGTTTAAATTCCTCTTTGGCACATTGCGACCAGAAGGTTGAAAATGTTACCTGACTTTGTGGAGAATGTTTAAATTCCTCTTTGGCACATTGCGACTCATTAGCCTTTCACATTCTACTCTCAGGGGTGCAGAGTTTAAATTCCTCTTTGGCACATTGCGACGATGGCGAGGCCAAGACCATAACGGGAAATAAATAGTTTAAATTCCTCTTTGGCACATTGCGACGTATTGTTGTCTCCCCAATCTCTGCTCTTGAGTCGTTTAAATTCCTCTTTGGCACATTGCGACTCTGGGTCAACTCCATAAACGAATGGTGCTCCTTCGTTTAAATTCCTCTTTGGCACATTGCGACGTTATTAGCGATGGAAGTAATTGGTGGATTATTGGTAGTTTAAATTCCTCTTTGGCACATTGCGACGTTATTAGCGATGGGAGG
>CAZZKY010000128.1:0-4403 GCA_964654765.1 uncultured bacterium
GTTTTTAAAATTTGAGTTTCTCAGGGAGGTCTCATGTGATAGAGATAAAGATATTTAAATTAAGGTTTAAAACCCCACTTCATATCGGTGCCGACTCTACCTTAAGGGAAAAGGTTGATACTATAATACATTCTGATACCCTTTATTCTGCCCTTTATGACCTCGCAGTAAGAGCCCGCTCAAAAATAAGAGATGCAATCAGTCGAAGAGAGATTTTATTAACTTCTGCTTTTCCTTACTATGAAGATGGTTCTGAGAAAATTTTCTT
The DNA here is from genome assembly GCA_964654765.1 of uncultured bacterium. Lineage (GTDB taxonomy): Bacteria > Hydrothermota > Hydrothermia > UBA1063 > UBA1063 > UBA1063. Next base: position 269 of record CAZZKY010000128.1, read on the forward strand.
CCTGCCCAAACCCATTTTCAACTTTAAGATTTACGGTTATGACCCTAAATGGGATTTTGAACTGGGTAAAAAGTTAAAAAAGTTAACTTTTGTTCCATCTACTTGGCTTGAATCTTCCGATTTCATAAAGGAGTTTCTAAAAAATGAGATATCAAAAAAGCCAGATTATTTGAGGGAAACTTATGCCATCGACATATTGCCAAGGGTGTTTGTGGATAGAGTCACCTCTTCTTCAAATTTTTACCGGATGGCGCAAGTGTTTTTCCATAAAGGTGGACTTTATTTCGGTGTAAAGTTTTTGTCAGATGGGCTGGAAGACGAGTTTCGAGGCCTTCTTAAACTACTGGGGGATGAGGGTATAGGAGGGAGAAGGAGCACCGGAAGTGGAGCCTTTGAATTTGAGGAGGATAAGTTAGTCATAAAAGTTCCACAAGGGGCTAATTTTTATCTCCTTCTTTCCCTTGCAGTCCCATCAGAAGACGAAATGGACAACATCTTAAAAGAGTCAAGTTATGAACTCATATTAAGAAGAGGCTGGTTTTTACTTAATACCGGTCATTCATTGAGAAGAAAGTCAATCTGGATGTTTAAGGAGGGTTCCGTTTTGCGCAAAGAAATCAAAGGGTGTGCCATTGATGTGACTCCCGGTGCTCTTTCAGAATACGTGCATGCTGCAAATAGTGAAGTCTATAAATTTGCTTATGCTTTTACAATACCAGTGGGGTTGAGCCATGAGTAATTTAGAGGTTAAACGTTATAAATTAAAGCTTTTGTCTCCTCTCCATATCGGGCAAGAGGATGTACCATCTAATTTGTTGGTAAGATTGGAGGATGAAAAAAGAATTTACGTTTTGGATCCTCTTAAGCTCTCCGAAGGATTGTTGAAAATTGGCACAGGGAAAGAGCAGTTTGTTAGAGATGCCGTGGAATACATAATTGAAGGGTTTAGGAAGAATGCAAGTGCTAACATCATTGAGATCTTAGGAAGGATTGTAAGGGGGGATAAGGAAAAGTTAAAGGAATTAGTAAAACTTTCGTCAGCTTACAGTCTCGAGTTTAAAAATTTACGAAATATTGGCGAAAGAATCAGGACTTTTGTAAGGGATGCTTATTACCGTCCATATATTCCCGGAAGTTCTATTAAGGGAGCGATAAGAACTGCCTTTGTCTACAAGATTCTAAAGGAAATTAAAGTTAAATCACCGCAATGGTATAATGATAAAATAGACAGAGAAATAAGAAGCAGTTTGGAAAATTTCCGAAATAAAGGAGAAAGAAGGAAAAAGCTGAGAGACTTTTTCGGTTGGTTTGAGGACAAATTGTTACGTATTTTTGAATTAATCTTAGGCGGAGAAGCTGTTAATTCACGTCAATCTCCCCACAGAGATATCTTTCGTTGTTTTCGCGTTTCAGATACTAATTCGATTGACAAGGATGCTCTCCAGCTTAGGGAGATCAAAATTTTTAGCAGAAAGAGAGATGTGGGGATTAAAATTTACGCTGAGGTTATACCTGAAAAGCTGGAACTGGAATTTTCTGTGACCTATGATTGGGGGTTGTTAAATAGTTTTCGCCCAACGGATGAGCCTTTTGAGAATTATATGGATTTTATAAAGGGACTTTTTGAGGACCCGATCAAAGTTACTGTGGAATTCACAAATGACATATTGGGCCACGAAAAGGAGGTCTTGGGTAGGATTTTGCCAGCAGGGATGAGTACTTTAGAGTTTGAAGAAAAGCCTAATCTAATCATAGGTTATGGTGGTGGTTATTTAAGCAAAACTATAGGATTGTTATTGGATGAAACGATTAGAAGTGAGATATTAAATTTGGCAACGCGCAATATTAATCGAACGTCACCGATTCCATCCAGTCGAAAGGCAATACATATGACCGATAACGCTATGACATCTATTGGTTGGTGCAAGTGGGAGGAAGTTATGTGAAGATTCTTATTGGGATAGCAGGGGATCCAAACCAATACAAAGAAGTTGAATATAGTTTCGACAGCGGAATTACAATTAAATCGAAATATTCCTTGTTTGCCATTGAAAGTTATCATAAGCCTGACTTAAACCTTTGTATCATACCCGAGACGATTGCAAGGCCAGTGTTTGAGAAAATTGAATCTGATTCTGATATGGCGAAGAAATTAACTTATGGAGGTTATGAGAAATTAGTCTTGGAGTACTTTGAAGAATTTAAAGCTAAAGAAATAGGAGGTGCGGATGCCAATTTCAAATTTATGCTACTGCCTAATTCTGGCAAATTTACTATAAATATAGATTCTAAACAGAGAAATATACACGCCATTGGAAGGGTAACAGACTTTAAATATGTTGCACTCTATGAAATAGCGAAAATTATTCTCGACAAAATCCCCCAATTAGACTCGAATGCAAAGATTGAAATAATCTACGATTCCTCAACGGGGCTTAATATTCTCAATTTGTTTGTCTACTCAGTGCTTCAGGTGTTGTTGAGCATTATTTCTGCTTTTTATGATTCTACCCTCATTATTTACAGCTCTTTACCAAAAGATGTGGGTAAGGTTTACGAGGTTGTTGAGATAGAAAAGGTCCAACGCTTTGATCGCAGTTTTCACACGAAACCTAATGATTTTTTGCCGCTAAAAGTTAATGATAGGACAGATAGTGATTTTGGCAGAGAATTGAGCGAGAGAATAGGGAAGAATGAATTAAGGGGTATCTTTGAGGAGTCTATTTATTTCCTTTCGTCTTTCTTCAATGGTTTGCCTGCCTCTCTTTTGTCCTTTATAGCTGATTATAAGAAGCTATTGGAAAAGGTAGATTATTTTGTTAAAATTTACCGCGAATGTTATGAGTTTAGTTATAGCGAAGGGGTTCTTAAGATTAATAAAAGAGCGCATTTTAGTGAGAGTTTCAGCGTTTATCTACTCTCAGCCTTACTCTCTGAGGCGCTGAATCACTTTATTGTGAAAAATTTTTCGCATATAGATGTGAAAAAATTTTCGCAGCAAGGTGTAGATTTGGAATTGTTGAGGGAGCTATCTAATAAGATTTACCGTGGAGAGAGCGTTTATATAAATAGGATTGAAGATGAACTTGACCGAATGAAAAAATACTTGGAAGAGAAGGTTTTAGATGAAGAAAGTGAATGGATAGTATACGGAGAAGAGATTTCAAATCTACACGAAAGGAATTTTTTTGCTCATGCTGGATTGTGCTTTGGCATTGTGGTTCTGAAGAAGCAATGCAATCGCATCTTGATTAAGTATAGTGAGAATCAAGAACTATTGAAACAAGTTAAAACATATTTAAGAGAGGCAATTTCCTAATGAGTTTGAAGACATATTTGTTAGCAACACGAACAAATTTGTCGACCTCATTTTTCTTAAAACCCTATGGGGATCGACAACAAAGTGTGAAATGGCGAAAGGCTTGATTTTACGAGAGAAGCAAATATTTGATTAATTTAAGATTTAAGTTCTTTGAAAATTTTGTTTTTGGGGAATTGGCTTAAAAAGGGCAACTTAGCTCTCCTAAGCCTACCTATAAGGAATGGTGACATAATGAAACGATAATTCACCTCAACTCACCAACGGACAAAGCTCCTAAGCCTACCTATAAGGAATGGTGACGTTCTTTGAGTATGTTGGCGATGAATACCAGTATTACCGATATCTCCTAAGCCTACCTATAAGGAATGGTGACCTTTTATACCTTTGACTTTGAATAAACTTCTTACTAATTTATTGAATCTCCTAAGCCTACCTATAAGGAATGGTGACTCTTCAAATTTCTGTGCATCAACCTTATATAAATATAGGCTGCTCCTAAGCCTACCTATAAGGAATGGTGACTTTTGGCAATTCCTCTACCTGTGGCTCTTGCTTTAATAATTCTTCTCCTAAGCCTACCTATAAGGAATGGTGACCTAAAATAAATTAGGTGGTTTTTACCTTTTTTGTTCTTAATCCACTCCTAAGCCTACCTATAAGGAATGGTGACCTGCTGTTGCAAGTGCTCCAATCATATTTGAAGACCCTGATGATCTCCTAAGCCTACCTATAAGGAATGGTGACCTTTGATTTTACCATTCTCAAACAATAACATCATGTCAAATGCCTCCTAAGCCTACCTATAAGGAATGG